>JAGVAV010000013.1 GCA_020060105.1 Candidatus Woesebacteria bacterium
AAAAGATAAGCTATCTTTCGAGAGATTAAATTAACAATCATTTAAGCAGGCCTTTCTAAAAAGAAGTGTAAGTTATCCTAAAGAGGATGTCAAGACGGATAATTTTCTAACCTACCGGCACTTTTAAGGATCTAGAAAATTAAACACCAAATTCAAACCGCCAATCGTTTAGAAAGGTTCTAGTCTTCTCGCTTCGGTCGGTCGAGGCTTGGGTCGGGAGGTTTTGGCCGGCCCTCTTCCTTCTCGGGTTTTTCATCGGGTTTCTCCGCCGGTCCTGCAGTCGGAGCGGGACGACTAGCTGCGGGCGGAGGAGAACAGGGTTTGGGTTCAGTCCCCGATAAGAAAAGCTCCCTCTTACCCGTCTCGCAAACTATCGCCTCCGTAATTCCCACCGGCCGATCAAACCACTCTTCCGGTTGGCCAGCCAAGGCTTGCTCCATGAAACGGTTCCAAATATTGGCCGGCCCGACTGAACCCCAAATTCCTCTCATTGGCGAACCGTCGTTGTTGCCCATCCAGGCTCCAACCACCAACGAAGGAGTATAACCAATCGTCCAACTATTTTTAAAATCCTCGGCCGTCCCGGTTTTCGCCGCCGCCCTTCGGCTGATTTCCAAAGCGTTAGGGTAACCAAAAGCTTCCCGGCGAGTTAAATTATCCGATAAAATGTCGCTTAAAATGTAAGCAATCCGAGGGTCAATAATTTGTTGCGGCTGAGGTTGATGCTCATAGATGACCTCCCCATACTTATTCTCTATTTTTAAGATCGGGGTTGATTCCACCTTTTGCCCATAGTTTGCCAAGGCGCCAAAAGCGCTAATTAAATCAATAGGATATATTTCCAAACCGCCAATCGCAATTGAAGGGCCGTACTGGAATCGATCATCCAGCCCGGTCAAACCAAACTTGTTAAAGGTTCCCAACACTCCCTCTACCCCAAGCCTCTGACCGGCCTCAATTGCTGGTATATTTAGGGAATTGGCCAAAGCCCGCCGAACAGTCACTTTTCCCCGGAATCTTCCGTCAGAATTTTTAGGCCGATACACCTCACCGCCAATTCGAATCGTTTTTGGCGTATCGTCTAAAATCGTCCCGGCCGTCATCCCGTTCTCAAACGCGCCGGCGTAGACCAGAGGCTTAATCGAGGACCCGGGAGAACGAAGGCCAGTCAAAACGTTAAAGCTGCCATACTCTGGTTCGAAATAATTCATTGAGCCTACCATGGCCAGTATTTGGCCTGTTTTAGGGTCAAGAGCCAGTAGAGCTCCGTTACTTACCTGGTAGCCTCTTAACTGATCCACTCTTTCCCGAACTAGCGCCTCTCCCAGATTTTGTAGACCTGAATCCAAAGTCGTGTAAATTTTAAAACCGCCTCTCTCCGCCGCGTCCCGGCCGTATCTTTGGGCCACATAGGCTTTGACGTAGTCGACAAAATGGGGATATCGAAGCGTCTCTTTTTTCGGGGCAAAAATCAGCTCCTGACTCTTGGCCGCTTCCGCCTCCTCTCTTGAAAGGTAGCCATACTCCACCATCTTATCCAAAACCACTACCTGGCGCCTTTTCGCCGCTTCCTGATTCCCCCCCAAGGGAGAAAGATCGCTCGGCGCGTAGGGTAGCCCGGCCAGCAACGCGCTCTCTGCTAAATCCAGTTCTTGAAATTCTTTGTCAAAATAAATCTTGGCCGCGTCCCTTATTCCGTGAGCCCCCGCTCCGTAGTAAATGGTGTTTAAATACATCTCCAAGATCTGGTCTTTACTGTACCTTTTTTCAAGTTCTATCGCCAAAACAATCTCTTTAAATTTTCGCTCATAAGTTTTATCTAAACTCAAAAGAGTATTTCTGGCTAACTGTTGGGTGATCGTTGAGGCCCCCTGACCATATAAATCTTTTTCTTCAATATTGCTAAAAATGGCTCTGGCGATCCCCCGAAAAGAAATTCCCTTATGTTCATAAAAATCTTTATCCTCAATGGCCAAAGTTGCTTTAACTAGAGTTTCGGGAACTTCAGCCAATGGGGCCGTCTCCTTTAACTCTCGAGCCTGGGCTTCCTGATAGATTACCTGCCCCTGCCGATCATAAACGATCATCCCTGTATTGTTATAACCCATTATCCTGCTTGGAGAGCTGATTTCAGAAGAAAAGGCCCCCATCACGTTGTTAGCTTCTCTAAGAACCAGCAAACTAACCACCGGAGCGAGAATCAGAAAAACCAAAAGGACTGTTAAGAAAACTTTCCGAATTAAAAAATAAACCAAGAAAAAAGAAAAAGAGACGGCCTGGAAAATAAGGGTCACCCCTGAGGCCAGCGCCCTAAAAAACGATCCTCCTCCCCGACCCGTCCGGAAATCTGGAAAAGCGGAAACTTTTCTAAAGCGCCGATAAGTTTTAGCTTTCTCTAAGCCTTTCAATTGTTCCTCTCCTCCAAAATGTAAAAAAAGTCCATCGGGCAAGCCTCCCAAAAATATAATTGAATCTGTCCTTACCAATTTAGCCTCTCTCAACTACAGCGTCAACATAGAATCAAACCCTTATGCTCGTCAGCCTGTATTAATTTCCAGGGATAGCTTGGTATAATGGTAAAGACAGGAGGTGCTATTGAAACTTGTCCATACCGCTGATCTACACATCGGAATGGAAAACTATGGCCGTCTCGACCCGGAGACCGGTCTTTCAACAAGGCTAGCGGATTTTCTGCGCAGTTTTGATCAGGTTGTTGATTTCGCTTTAGAAAACCAGGTTGACGTTTTTCTTTTTGCTGGAGACGCCTATAAAACTCGAGAGCCGGCGCCAACTTATCAACGAGAATTTGCCAAAAGAATTCTCAAACTTTCTCAAAGCAGCATTCCCGTAGTTTTGCTAATTGGAAACCATGACACCCCTAATGCTTATGGTAAAGCCACTACCTTAGATATTTACGCTACTTTAGAGTTACCGAATGTTTACGTCCTCCGCCAACCCGAAATTTCCAGCATTCAAACAAAGAGCGGGGTTTTACACGTCGTTGGATTACCTTGGCTACAAAAAAAGGAGTTTGAAACAGTTGGGGAAATTCTTCCTTCTTTATATGAAAAAGTTGATAATTCTGGAGTAACCATTGCTATGGCTCATGCAAGCGTGGAAGGCTCAGTTTACGGTTCGGAAAGAATCGTGAGCTTGGGTGGAGACTACGTTCTCCCTAAAGCTTTGCTTTTGCACTCAAAACTCGCCTATGTCGCCTTGGGCCATATCCACAAACGGCAAGTTCTCCATCATCATCCCCCCATCGTCTACCCAGGCTCTCTGGAGAGAGTGGATTTTGGGGAAGAAAAAGAGCCTAAAAGCTTTGAATTTATCGAAATTGATGAAAAAAGCGCCCGGCCGATTGCCAAGCACCAACCCATTATCGTTAAGGCGCGCGAGTTCCTAACCATTAACACCACCGTTTCCCCAGATTCGGTGAACCCAACGAAGGATATCCTAACCGAAGTTGCTCAACACGACTTAAAAAATAAAATTGTCAGGCTGATAATAAACCTTTCGCCGGAGAACAACGACTTAGACATGGAGCAAATCAAGAAAAGCCTGGCGGACTCGTTTTTCTTAGCCGGGATCAGCCGAAATGTCACCCGTTCGATCAGAACCTCGCTTGTCGAAAGTGCTCTTGTGGAACAACTAACACCACTCCAAGTCTTAGAGAAATATTTTGAAGGAAAGAAGTATTCGGCAAGTAAAATTGAATTATTAAAAAAAGTCGCCCGGGAAATGATTGAAGAAGGACAGTAACAGTATCAAAAATATCTACCGGCAATCCTTTTGATCTTTGATATTTACGCTTTCGATAGAAAGTCAGTCTCGAAGGGTTTTTTAAAATCTTATTACATGGTTCCAGTTCAACTTAAACTTTACAATTTTACCTCTTACGGAACGGCAGTTCCCGCCCTAGACTTTACCGGTTTCCGATTGGCTTGTCTTTCCGGCCATAACGGGGCGGGAAAATCTTCTTTGCTAGACGCCATTACTTGGGCCGTTTGGGGAACCTCCCGCGCCGGAGACAGCGCCGATAAGCTGGTTCGGATCAATGAGAAGGAGATGTGGGTCGAATTTATTTTCGAGCTGGAAGGCAGCCTCTATCGGGTGGCTCGAAAAAGACTGCTTAAAGGCACCGGCTCAACCAGCCTGGAATTCTTCATCCAGAAAAATGCAGGGATTGAAAATTTTCAACCCCTACAAAATTGGTTGAATCTCACTGAAGGAACGATTCGAGCCACCCAAGAAAAAATCATTAAAACGCTTCACATGACCTACGAAGTTTTTGTCAACTCGTCCTACCTGCGCCAAGGCAATGCGGACGAATTCACCCTTAAAGGAGCCACCGAACGAAAAAAAATTCTCTCTGACATTTTAGGCCTAAACCATTACGATTTATTTGAAGAAAAGGCCAAAGAAAAAGCTAAAGACCTAACCAATAAAATCGCCTCAATCGATTACCAAGTCTTGGAAATAGAATCAGAGCTTTCTTTTAAAGACAGCCGACAGTTAGAATTAACCCAGGCGGAAATTAAAGTTAGAGAGGCGGAGATCCAAAGAACCGCTTTAGAGACCGAAATCAAGTCTTTAAGAGAACAAAAAGAGACTTTTCTCATGAAAAATCAAATGCGTCAAAAAATATTGGAAGGTTTGGAAAAAAGCCGCGCCGACCAGGAAGAAATTGTCCGTCAAGGCCAACAACGAGCAGAGCGAATTAAAAAAATCAAAGAGCGGCTGGATAACCGGGAAGAAATTGAAAAAAACTTAAGCGAACTAGGGAAATTAGAAGAAGAAAATAAAATTCTCTCCGAAAAACAATCCGAACTTCTTAACCTTACAACTCAAAAGTCAAACTTAGTCAGCCGAGTGGCGACGGTTAAAAAACAAATCGAAACCTTAAATACGGAAATTCAAAAGATTCAAGGGGAAATTAAAAAGGTGGACGCCGATTTCTCAAAATGCCCTTTGTGCGGCTCGGAACTAAATAAAGATCATAAAGCAGAGGTTTTGGGAAAGCTGAAAAAAGATCTCCAAGAAAAAGAAGTCAAGTTAAAAGATCTTGGCGCAGAGATGGAAACAAAGGAATTAGAAGAAATTGAAAGTAAAATAGCCAAACTGGGCTATCACCCGGCTCGGCACCAGCATATCCGTCAGGAAATAATCAGGCTTGAACCGGCCAGAAAAATGAAAGAAGAAATCTCTTCTTTTGGAGGGCAATTAGAAGCTGAGGAAAAAGCCTATCAAGAACTTCGAATTATTTTTCAAAAAAAGAAAGGACAGATTGAAACCGAAGAAGAAAATTTAAAAAACTTTCAAGATTTTTCAGAAGACCTTCGTCAAGTTGCTGCCAGTCTCCAAGCGAAAGAAGCCTTAATTGAATCTCTAAAAAGCCAAGAAAATGAGGCCAGGGCGATTTTGGGGAAAGCCAAGCAACTTGTGGAACGTTCCACTCAACTGGAAACTTTGCGGGAGCAGAAACTTCGGGAGAAAAGTAAACTCGCGGAAGAAAGAAATAACTACGAGGATCTTGCTTTGGCTTTTGGCAAAAAGGGAGTCCAAGCAATGATTATCGAAACCGCCATTCCAGAAATCGAGGAGGAAGCTAACAAGCTTTTAGATAAGCTTTCAGAGGGAAGAATGAAGGTAACCTTTGAAACGCAACGTGAGGCAAAAGGTGGGGGAACAATCGAAACTTTAGATATTATCATCTCCGACGAAATGGGCTCGAGAAGTTACGAGATGTATTCGGGCGGGGAGTCCTTCCGAGTAAATTTTGCCATTCGGTTAGCCTTATCAAAGCTGTTAACCCATCGGGCTGGAGCGAAACTACAGTTTTTAATCATTGACGAAGGATTCGGCACCCAAGATGTTCAAGGAAGAGACCGAATCGTGGAAACGATTAATTTAATCAAAGAAGGTTTTGAAAAAATCTTAATCATCACCCACGTTGAAGAACTTAAAGATGTTTTCCCCTGCCGAGTGGAAGTTACTAAAGGAAATCAAGGATCGACTTTCGAACTAGTCGCCTAAAAAGAAAGCCGAGCAACAAAAGTATTACTCGGCTTGACTTGTTTCTCTCCTTTCTATCTGGTTACGGTCGGTCAAACCAGTCGCCTAGTTTTACCCGATCCAGGCGGCGCTTGGCGTGCCTAATTTCTCTAAAGAATGGACTAGTCTTAAGCTTATCCCAATACGTTTCCAGCGCCGAAACAGTCGGACTCTCGCCCCAACGAAGCAGAACCGCTCCCCAGGTTAAGCCTGCCCCGAAGCCCACTAGGACTAGGTAATCACCCCGTTTAACTTTCCCCGCCTCTACCGCTTCAGATAGAGCAATCGGAATTGAGGCTGAGGAGGTATTTCCATAGCGATCGATGTTAACGAAGAACTTCTCCTCCTTAATTTTCAAGGCCCTAGCTGACGCCTCGATGATCCTCCTATTGGCCTGATGGGGAATAATCAGAGCAATGTCTTTCGGAGTCAAACCTGCCTTCAAAACGACTTGTCTGACTGACTTACAAATCTTATCGACGGCAAACCGGAAAATCTCCCTGCCGTTCATGCGAACGTAGTGGAGCTTTCCATCAACGGTCTCGTGGCTAGCCGGAAGGCGAGAACCTCCGGCCGAAACCTCCAAATAGTTTCGGCCAAAACCGTCTGCTCCTAAGACGCTGGAGATCAAACCCGTTCCCGAATCGGTTGCTTGAAGGACCACTGCTCCGGCTCCATCCGCGAAGAGGACGCAACTGCTCCGGTCTGTCCAGTCCACAATTCGGCTTAGGGTTTCCGCTCCAATTACCAGCACGTTGCCGCAGTCGCCGGAGCCTATCAGGGCATTACCAATTGTTAAGGCGTAAATAAAGCCGGTGCAACCTGCTGCCACATCAAAGGCGGCCGCCTTAGTGGCCCCAATTTCATCCTGAATCATACAGGCAGTGCTGGGAATCGGTTGTTCAGGCGTGGCGGTGGCCACGATCAGATGATCAATTTTACTTGGGGAAAGATCGGCTTTGATCAAAGCCCGCCTTGCCGCCTGAACCCCCATCGTCAACGTAGATTCCGTAGGCCCCGCGATTCGACGTTCTCTTATCCCCGTTCGTTCCTGGATCCACTGATCGGTCGTCTCAACCTGCCGAGCCAACTCTTCATTCGTCAATACTCTGGGGGGAACAAAGTAACCCCAACCAGTTATTTGAGACCCCCGGGCATGCTTACCATTCCCAAACATCTCTCTCTCCTTCAGCAGAAAACTTCCAGCCTTTTCTGCTTGATCCTCCTTTAATCTGCTGGTTTAAAAAACTAACATAACCATCCGTCTTTGTCAATTTTAAAAGAAAAAGCTGAGTAGTTAAGAACTACCCAGCTTCTACCGCTACACCGACCCGACGACTTCTTTCCCTCTTCGCCTCGTACATCTTTTTTTCCGCGCGACATCGTATTGTTAGAGGATCATCCCCTATCTCATAAGCCGCCGCGCCCACGCTGACCGTCACCCCAGCTAGGCACTTAATCTTTTTGGCCACTTTTTCCGCCACCCTCTTAGCTTGAGCCAAATCTGTTCTGGGAAGAATGGCCAAAAACTCATCCCCGTGGAGTCGGAGGAGAGAATCGCTTCTCCTTAGAGCCTGTTTGGCCGCGTTTCCAACTTTCTTCAAAACTCCATTTGCGTGATCATGCCCGTGCCAATCGTTAAATTCCTTAAAGCCGTCAAGATCCAAGTAAAGCAGGGCTAACAAACAGTCCTTGTCTTCAAACCCCGTTCCTTCCTCGTACTTGACCCCGGTTGTTCTCTCGTGTTCATACCGCGCTCTTTCAACTTTGGCAATTTCTTCCGCCATTCTTTTGAGATAATACGCCTCGTTCCATAAGCCAGTCAATGGATCTTGAAGAACCGAAGATCTCAACTTTTCAATCTCGGCTCCCTGGCTGGCAATTACGCTAAGGAGCAAACCGACAGTATTCCCAGAAGGACTTCCCGAACATGAGCAATTTTTCATTTCTCCCCTCCCTCCTTGCCAGCCCTATTTTACCACAGCCAATCAAGCGGCTCAAATTTTGACCGCCGACCGTACTTTTAAGAATCTAGAAAAAAGCAACAATTCGTCAGCCCTGATCTAATCTGGGTCGGCTGGCGGACCAAATTGCTTGAACCAAAACATGATTAATGGACTCCTTAATCGTTAATCTTCAATCATTAATCTTATTTGAGGATCGAGATATCCAAAAAGATAAAAAAAGGGGGGGTTTGCTTAGGTTAGGCCTAAATTTATAACAAACTCCTTCTTTGGTATAATGAAATCGATGAAAAGACTTCTGCTGATACTTTTGATCTCCTTAATGGCTTTGGGAACCTGCGCTTACCTTGTCTTTTACACTTCGCCAAAAACGGAGGAGGGGCTGAACTGGTTAAACCTAACTTATTTCTTAAGCTCCTTTTGGTTAGGAGTTGCGGGATTCGCTTCGTTTTTGCTATACTTCCCCCAACGTCTACTAGATCGGAAACACCCGACGGGAGTTTTTTGGCGAAGCCTCCGAAGAGGAGCGCTAATCGCCAGCCTTTTGACCAGCATAGCTTTCTTGGGGGCGGTCAAGGCCGGAAGCTTGGTTAATCTGATCTTAATCTTAGTGATTGGAATTTTATTAGAAGTTTACTTTAGCAGCCGGAAAAGAAGATGAGCAAATTTTACCTGACTACCCCAATTTATTATGTCAACGACATTCCTCATGTCGGCCACGCTTACACAACGATTGCCGCGGATGTTCTTGCTCGATATCATCGAATATTAGGAGATCAAACCTTTTTTCTGACGGGAACCGACGAACATGGCGCCAAAGTCGCCGAGGCGGCCAAAGCAAGAGGATTAGAGCCGAAGGAATTTTGCGACGAAGTCGCCCCAAACTTTAGGGAAACTTGGCGGAAGTTAAATATTTCCCATGATTACTTCATTCGCACCACTGATCCAGGGCACGAAAAAATTGTTTCTGATTTTCTTCTTAAAATTTATGAAAACGGTGACATCTATAAAGGAACTTATGAAGGCTTGTATTGTGTTGGTTGTGAAAAGTTTCTCACCGAAGTTGATTTAGTCGATGGCCTCTGCCCGTATCACAAGAAAAAACCGGTTAAACAGGGGGAGGAAAATTACTTTTTCCGCCTTTCTCAGTACGTCCAGAAGCTGATTAAGGCTATTTCCGACCCGAAAGATCCCAACCATTACCAAATCGGTCCTGAATCTCGTTATAACGAAGTTCTAAGCAAATTAAAGTTGGGGGTTGGCGATATTAGTATCTCTCGAGCGGAAGTCACCTGGGGCATCCCCATCCCTTGGGACCCAACCCAGACAATTTACGTTTGGGTGGATGCTTTAATCAATTATTATTCGGCCACTTTAATCACTCAACGGCCAAATCTTTGGCCAGCCGAGCTGCACCTAATGGCCAAAGATATCCTTTGGTTTCACGCTGTCATTTGGCCCGCCATGCTTATTGCCGCCGGACTTAAACCCCCGAAAGAAGTTTTCGCTCACGGCTTTTTCACTGTCGAGGGAGAAAAGATGTCCAAAACCATTGGGAACGTGATTTTGCCGGAAGCTCTCGTCGATAAATTCGGGGCGGACGGAACCCGCTATTTGCTTTTGTCCGAATTTCCTTTTGGCTCGGATGGAGACTTGTCCCTCAAACGGCTTGAGGAACGGTATAATTCAGACCTTGCCAACGGCTTAGGCAACCTTGTTCAGCGCCTCGCCGCTTTAGCCCAAAAAGCGGGAGTTTCGGTTGAGCCTCCCGCCGAAAAACCTCTTTTGGATCTTTCCTACCGAACCAGCTTAGATAAGAAAGATTTCCAAGGGGCCCTTAATTACATCTGGAAAAAAATTTCTTCAACCGATAAAAAAATTGAAAACACCAAGCCTTGGGAGCTAATTAAGAGAGACCCCCAAAAGGCGGAAACAGTCCTAGACAACCTTGTCCGACAGATAAGGGAAATTAACGAACTACTTCTCCCGTTTATGCCGGAAACCGCAGCCAAGATTCACGAGCAATTTAAAGGACCCCGGATTGGCCGGGGAGAAGCTTTGTTTCCAAGGATAAATCAGGAATCTTTGACTAATGAATAACGATTAAAGAAAAATCGTTATTCACAAGTTTTTATCGTCTTTATGTCGCTTATCGATACCCACGCCCATCTTAATTTTCAAGCTTTTAACGAGGACCGGGAAGAGGTGATTACTCGAAGCCTTAAGACCGGCCTTAAAGGCTTTGAGCCTCTTGAAGCCATTGTCAATGTCGGGGCGAACTTAGACTCCAGCCAAAAAGCCCGGGAAATTGCCGAAAGCCAAGACAGAGTTTGGGCCAGCGTCGGAGTTCACCCCCACCACAGCCAAGAGCTTGACCGCGGCTGGATGGAAAAACTCCGCCAACTCGCCAACCACCCCCGAGTCGTAGCGATCGGTGAAACCGGTCTGGATTACCACCCCTATCTTCAAGGGATTGCTGACCCTCAAAAACAAAAAGAGGTTTTTCTGGCCCATCTTGAAATGGCCCGCGATTTAAACAAACCGATAATTTTTCATTGCCGAGACGCTTGGGAAGACCTTCTCCCTCTTATTCGTCAAGTCTCTCTTCCGGCTAAAGGAGTCTTTCATTGTTTCAGCGCAGGTGTCAAGGAAGCGAAGGAGTTAGTCGGCCTCGGTTATTATCTTTCCTTTACCGGCAATGTCACCTACAAAAAATCGGATGCTCTAAGAGAAGTTGTTAAAGAAATACCTTTGGAATCAGTGCTGGTGGAAACTGACTGCCCCTACCTTCCCCCCGAACCTTTCCGAGGTTTGAGAAACGAACCTCTGTATGTTAAAATGGTAGCGCTGAGGATTGCCGAGATTAAGAGTGTACCATTTGAATCGGTTGTTGAAACAACAACAAGGAACGCCAGAGAATTGTTTAGGCTAAGTCTGGACTAGGAATATTATAATTAAAAATTATCTGACTATGAAGGATTTTTTTGAAAAGTACGACCAAAAAATCACCCGACTTTTAGAAATGGCGCCTGGAATAGTTTCCTGGACTCTACTTTCGACCCCCATCTGGGCTTCTTTCGTTATTCCGGACGTGATGGCCTTTTTTATTATTCTTTTCGATTTGTACTTTTTTTACCGAGCCTTGAATCTGGGAGTAAATTCCGTCCGGGCCTACCGGAAAATTCGAGACACGGAAAAAGTAAACTGGTTAGAAACTGCGAAAGCGGAAAAGTTAGCGGTAGAGAAAGTCCGCCACGTTGTCTTTATCCCAACCTTTAAAGAACCCATCACCGTTTTAGAAAGAACCTTAGGCTTCTTAGCCGCCCAAGAATTCCCCGCCAAACAACTAGACATCGTCATCGCTGCAGAGGCGAGAGACGCGGAAGCGCCAGAGAAGTTCAAGCAAATGAAGAAAAAGTTTGAAAAGTATTTTGGCCACTTTTGGATGACTGTTCATCACCTTGCCCCAGGGGAAGTTGTCGGCAAATCTTCAAACTTAGCTTCCGCGGCGAAGGAAATTAAAAGAAAAATTGAGGAACTAGGCTACGATAAGGATTACCTCACCTGCACCTCTTGCGACGCGGACGTCGCCTTCCATCCCAAATACTTCTCTAACCTAACTTACAAATTTCTAAATAACCCCAACCGATACTTACGCTTCTGGCAGGCGGCTTTAGTTTTTTACAATAATATTTGGCGAGTACCGATGCCGGTTCGAGTCGTTCATACGCTTTACAGCATTTCTCAAGTGGCCGACCTCATGCGGCCGGGAAGCACCTATAACTACTCCTCGTACTCCGCTTCTTGGAAGATGGTGGAAAAGGCCGGATTTTGGGACGTCGATGTCATTAGCGAAGATTGGCACCTTTTCTTCAAATGTTTCTTTTCTCACCAAGGCCGAGTCGAAGTGGAATCTCTATATCTTCCTCTCCTGGCCGACGCGGCGGAGGGAAAAAACTACTGGCACAGCATGCTTTCCCAGTATCAGCAAAATCGCCGCTGGGCCTGGGGGGCTACAGATATTGCCTATGCGGTGAAAAAATTCGTGGCCCACTATTCCGAAGTCTCCAAGCAAAATTTTCTCCTGCGTTTTCTGAGGGCTTTAGACCAACATATTCTTTGGCCGGTTAACTGGTGGATTATCACTCTCGGCGCGACCCTTCCACCCTTGATTAACCCAGCCTTCAAATACTCAACCTTAGGTTATAATCTGCCAAAGATTTCCGGAATTATTCTGACCACCTGTATGCTCTTTCTGATTTCCGTGATTATAGTTGACTGGCTCCTCAAACCTCCCCGGCCGGCGGATTTTAAGAAACGCTATCTTCCCTCAACTATTTTGCAATATTTACTGATGCCGATAACCTCTTTCTTTTTCAACGCTTTGCCGGGCATGGATGCGCACACGCGGCTAATTTTGGGTAAAAGACTGGAGTATAAGGCGACTGAGAAACAAGGGTAAGTAGTCTCGATTATGAAAGTTTCTTTTCTTAAAATATTTAAAGAAAAGGCGAGCGTTTATCTTCTTCTCGCCGCCACCGCCGTTTTCTCTTTACTTCGTTTGCCTTCCCTGATCGAACCGAACTGGTACGGAGACGAGGGGATTTATCAAGTTATCGGCAGGGCCATAATGGAAGGTCGGCCTCTTTATGAAGGCATTTGGGATAATAAACCTCCGCTTCTTTACCTAACTTACGCTCTACTTAACGGGGACATGTTTTCTCTTCGTTTACTGTCTTTGATCTTTGGCGTCTTAGCCCTCATCTTCCTTTTTCTTTTGGCCAAACAATTGTTTCAATCAAGAACCGCCCTTTACCTAACCCTGGGCTCTTTCGCTCTTCTTTTTGGCCTCCCTCTTTTAGAAGGAAACATTGCCAACGCGGAAAACTTTATGCTGGCGCCGATTATCCTGGCCGGCTTCCTGGTCACCTTAAAACCCACAAGATATCGACTCATCCTTGCCGGGCTCCTTCTTTCCATCGCCTTTTTAACCAAGATCGTCGCTTTATTTGACTTTGTCGCCTTCTTCCTTTACCTAATTGTCCTAAGAACGAGTTTCAACTTCAGTTCTCTGAAAGAGTTAAACCTTAAACGGATTAAAGGAGGGCTTTTCGGGATTTCAAACGAAATATTATTTTGCCTGGCGTTTATTTTTCCAATTGTTCTTACTCTCTTCTACTTTTTTCTTAACGGAACTTTTTCTGATTATTTCCAAGCGGCTTTTTCGACTAACACCGGCTACGTTGGCTACGGCAACCACTTCTTGTTTCCCAACGGACTTCTCTTCCTCAAAATAGCCCTGCTCGCCTTCGCCCTTCTTCTGATTATCAGATTTCAGCGACGGATTGGTAAAAACGGTTTGTTTATCTTTATCTGGCTCAGTTTGGCTGTCTTTAACGCCCTCTTCTCCCAAAGGCCTTATACTCATTACCTGCTTGTATTATTACCTTCGTTTTCTCTTCTCCTAGGTTTCTTGGCGGAAAGACGAGATCTTATAATCTTAAACGGGGTCGCTTTAGTCGGTCTAGGAATCATTGCTATTAACGGTTTTAATCTCTACGGCAAGATTTTTCCTTATTATCAAAACTACCTCAACTTCGTTTTTTACAAAACCTCGGTCGAGGATTATCAAGCTTTTTTTGATCAGGCCACGCCAAGGGACTATGAAATTGCCGATTTTATCAGAAGAAACACTAAAGCGGAAGATCAAATCTTTCTCTGGGGAGATAACGGCCAAATCTACACTCTCTCTAATAAGTTGCCTCCTGGAAGATACATTGTCGCCTATCACATCACCTTCTACGAGAAGGGCTTATTAGAAACTCAACAGGCGGTAAACCGGTCTCAGCCAAAATACATCATCACCACCAAAGAAGAAAGCCCGATTCAACCCCTTTTAGAATCTTACGAGTTGAAAACTAAGATCAAAGATGCGAAAATCTATCTTAGAAAGTAATTTACGAATATGTTCAAAAAATTTTTTGCTTGGGCTTTATCAACCAATAAAACTCATCTTGTCGTTCTTTTAATCGCCCTTCTTCTTGTCGGCGTGGAGGTTTATTTGCTGAAAACCTCGCCCGATCTACCCCCTCAAGTCCCCCTTTGGTACTCTAAAACTTGGGGGGAAGAACAGCTTTCTTCACCAGAGTGGCTTTGGTTAATTCCCACCGCAAACTTTGGTTTTGTAGTGCTTAACTACTCTCTTTCTTTACTTGTCAAAAAAAGGGAAGCGACGGTCGCCAGTATTCTTGTTTGGTCAATGGTTCCCATTACCCTGGCCGGAACCGTCACTTTATACCGGATTTTAATGGTTGTTTCACCATGATTAGTCACCAGTATCTAGTTGCCGCGCTTGCGGCAACATTAACTTCTCTTTTGGCCACTCCGCTGGTGATCGCCCTCGCTAAAAAATTTAACTTCATGGATGATCCAAACCGAAAACACCCGGCCATCCTTCACGATAAACCTATCCCCCGAGCGGGGGGACTTCCCATTTTAATTACCTTACTAATTTTAGTCCCAATTTTCATTCCCTTGGATAAAAAGATGCTGGCTATTCTTTTGGCCTCCATCATCATCGTAGTCATTGGTTTAATTGACGACAAATACGATCTTAATCCCTACCTTCGTTTTGGCTTTAATTTCTTAGTGGCCGCAATCATCGTCGGGTCCGGCGTCGGAATAACCTGGATTGCTAACCCTTTCGACACTCAAATCAGATTTGATTCTCTCATCTGGGAAGTTGACCTTCTGGGAAGAGTTCGGCAAGTAGTTGTCTTGGCGGACTTGTTTGCCTTAGTCTGGATCGTTTGGATGATGAACGCCATTAACTGGAGCAAGGGGGTAGATGGGCAGCTTTCCGGAATCGCCACCGTCAGCACGATCGTGTTAGGCTTGGTGGCAGTCAAATACGCTACCAACGATCCCAGCCAGTGGCCGGTCGCGACATTGGCGATGATTGTCGGAGGAGCTTATCTAGGCTTTTTGTTCTTTCACGTTTACCCGCAAAAGATCCAACCGGGTTACGGCGGAGGAGCCTTGGCCGGCCTGATGCTAGCCGTTCTTTCCATTCTTGCCGGGGGAAAACTCGCCACCACGCTTCTTGTTTTAGCTGTTCCTCTTACCGACGCCGTCTTTACCGTCTTAAGAAGGATTTATCATAAGAGATCTCCTTTTTGGGGAGACCGGGGGCATCTTCATCACAAACTTCTAGACATGGGTTGGAGTAAAAGGCAAATTGCTTTCTTCTACTGGGGTATCTGCGCCCTTTTAGGAATAGCGGCTTTAAGCTTAGACAGTCAGAGCAAAGCATTTGCGATTATTATGCTGGGAGTGGTAGTTCTGGCAATACTTCTAACAATTACCTATTTTTTAAATCAAAAATCAAAGCGGGACTTACGCACGTCATCCCTGATTCAACCGGAGTCGTCTCGAGCCCAAAGTCCGAATAAATCGGACGAAAGGCGAGAGATCTAGCCGAAGGCGTTTAAACGATTCCTCTGATTTAATCGGGGTTCGAAATATCTTCCTCCAAGATACCGGAGCGATATTTTTCGAACAAAGTTCGAAAAAGGACGTAAAGGGCGTAACTCGTGTTTGATATTTAATTTCTAATATTCTATCATCTAGTTGTATGAACACACTCTTTTACCTCATCCGTTCCATCCGGCCTCGACAATGGATAAAAAATCTGGTCGTTTTTGCGGCGATTGTCTTTGCCGGCCAGTTGTTTAACCCGGAAAAATACTTGCCGGTTACTTATACCTTCTTAATCTTTTGCGGCTTAACTTCCGCTAGCTACTTGATCAACGATCTTATCGACGCCAAGAGGGACCGTCTTCACTATTTTAAGAAAAACCGGCCTATCGCTAAAGGCCTGCTTGAGCCAAAAATAGCTTTTGGAGCGGCTTTTATTCTCTTAAGTTTATCTTTGTTCGCCAGCTATTTTCTTTCTAGCTATCTCTTTGTTCTCGCCTTAGGGTTTGTTTTCATCCAACTCGCCTACACTTTCATCCTCAAAGGAATTATTCTAATTGATATTATCAGCATCGCTGCCGCCTTCATGCTGCGCATCTTTGCCGGGGCTTTGGTTATCCCAACCCCTCTTTCCTCCTGGCTTATTCTGACAACCATGATGCTCGCGCTGTTTCTGGCCATCGGTAAACGGAGGTTAGAATTAACCTTACTCGATCAAAAAACCGCCTCGGAACATCGCCAAACTCTTCTGCATTACCCTCCGATCTTACTAGACGGACTAACCTTCATGGCCGCCACCGGCACGCTCATTACCTATAGCCTCTTTACCTTTAACGAGATCTCTGTTTCGCGAAATTTAGGCTTTTCGACTCTTCTGCCGGAAACCTTGGCCACCCCAAAGTGGCTTATGGTCACCATTCCACTAGTCGTCTACGGGGTATTTCGCTATCTTTACTTAATCTATGAAAAGAAGGAGGGGGAATCTCCAGAGAGAGTCTTACTGCAAGATCTGCCTCTCCTCTCAACGGTGGTGGTTTGGGGCATTATCGTCACCGGCATCGTTTATTTTCTTTAAGAAGACGCTTATCGAAAGGGTAAAGATTGATTTTAGATCGCTTCGTCAGCCAGTTCTGATAAATCAACCTCTCTTTTAATGTCCCAAATAAAGATTGTGCTTAAGATTATCCCTGCCGCCAGTAAGGTCAGGATGGCCCAGAGATCAAAAACACCGTAATAAAATTGAATTAAGGAGAGAAAAAAGGTAAACCAAAGCAAAGCTAACCAAACTAAAGCTTGATGATAAATTTCAAAACTATCTTGAATCAAGCTTTCTAAACCTTTTTGATTTAGTTTTGCGGCGACTTTGGGGTGGATATGGCTAGCGTGAAAGTGATGCGCTTTGATTAGCACCCAACCTAACCCTAGGGTAATCATCAAGACCATTGCCACGGAAGAAACCGTGTTCACGACCGTCAAAGAACTGCTGTTATAATAGCCAACCAAAGGAAGATTAAAAAAAGAGGATCGAACTAGAGCAAA
Source organism: Candidatus Woesebacteria bacterium (assembly GCA_020060105.1). GTDB lineage: Bacteria > Patescibacteriota > Microgenomatia > Woykebacterales > 2-01-FULL-43-14 > JAGVAV01. The sequence continues at coordinate 17,034 of JAGVAV010000013.1, forward strand.
GTCTAAGTTAAAAATTTTGGTGACAAGCAGGACTCCGCCAATTTTTGCCCCGACCACCAAAAAGGCGGGCAGAATAGCTTCGTCAAATAATTTTACTAAGCTAAAGTTAAACATAGGCAGTAGATTAATCTCAAAGGCTCTTCCTTCCCTTCTTTATTTTAAGCAAGCGTTAGCCTTGTTGTCAACCAGTCTTGCTTTTTTTTCTTTAATAATTTAAAATGTAATCGTAAACATAACTACTCTTAAGTCTCCTTGGTTTAGTTTCTTGAAGTAAAACTTAGATGAAAAAGAATCTCCTAATTATTGCCATAATTTTTGTTTTCTTAACTTCCGGCTACATTTTCTTCCAGTTTTTTCTGGCCGATTACTTTATCAGTAAAGGCTCTCTTTCCGTAACTACCAACACTAACACAACTGTCTTTTTAAACGATAAGGAGGTGGGGAAAAATCCTTATCAAGGTCAAAAAGTAAACGCGAAAGATTATCATGTCAAACTGGTAAGTGAAACTCCCATTGCCTCAACCGCCGCCGACACAAAACCATCCGCAACTCAAACCGTCTGGGAAAGCAGTATTGGTTTAGCCGGAAATACTCAGGTAGTCATAAATCAAGAAGTTGGTCCTGCAACCTCGCTTACGGCTGGAGAAGTTTTGAGTTTGGAAAAAGGGGAAGGGATAACCGTTATCGCCAAACCCGAAGGAACCGAAGTCAGCTTGGATGAAGGCGGCCTTTCTCCCACGCCTGCGTCTCTGGAAGCCTCGGTCGGCACTCATAAATTAAAGCTTTCCAAATCAGGGTATTATTCTCGGGAATTGACTGTTAATGTCCCCAGCGGTTATCGATTAGTTATTAACGCCCAACTAGCGCTTAATCCTTTGGAAAGCCAGCAGGAAGCAGAAAAATCAGAAAAGGTTACCCTTTATCAATTTTCCACCGACGAGGCCACTCTTTTGGCTGATCCTCAGTCGTGGGCCGCAGGAATCTGGTACTTTCAAGAAAAACAACCCGACAAGCCAAGAATGGATGCCATTCTAGACGGGGAAGGAAAGGTCTATTACGCGTCAGTTGCGCAGTGGCAACAAAAAGAAGCGGAAAAGAAAGAAGTCAAACTAGGCTACTTGGCCAATAAAGCTAACCCTCAGCTATCCGAAGCGGCCAAAAAGAAATATGAGGAAATAAAAAACGCCTTTGTTCCCCCCAAACCTAAAGTGATGGTTAAAATTCTGCCAACTCCCACCGGCTGGCTTCGCGTTCGAGCTGGAGCGGGGCTAAATCACGAAGAAGTCGCCAAAGTTAACCAAGGAGAAAGCTACGAGCTGCTTGAGGAAGCCTCAGGCTGGTCTAAAATTAAACTCAGCGACGGTAAAGAAGGCTGGGTTTCCTCTCAATACGCTTCTAAGCAGTAATCTTCAAAGCATAGTCACCCGCTTGAGTTAGATTTTCCACTGTTTACTTTTTAAAAAATTATTAACTGCCGTAAAGGTAAGATAGGTAAGTGATAAAAAAGCGACGGATATCAAAAAGCTAAAGAAAAAATACATTGGTATCGTTACTTGGTCGTCACACTTATAGACAGCAACTTCCCACCAACAGGCATGAACAATCAAAAAAGCAAAGAAATAAGCCAAACCTAACGGTAAAGAGCTAAACATATAGAAAGGGTGGGTGAAACTACTGTAACTATTTTGACCGGTTGCTAAGGATGAGAAAAAGAAACTAATAATAAATATTAAAAACAAAGCTAGCGACACAAACAAAAAGGGCTTAAACATAGTTTATCTATAACATTTTCAGAGGAAACATGCAAACCGATCAAGAACTATTTCTTTTTTACCTGCATTTACACTAAGTTCATAAGTCACAAAACTTCTTGCTCTGTTAACGACGAAGCCAAGTTTAACTTGGCTAGATTTCTCAGTCACTGCGTTCCTTCGAAATGACACCACAATTTGTGACTAAGGTACGCCCTTAAAAACGAAGTTAATTTTTCAAAGCGGTTTTAAGATTGGGTCGTTTTGTGGTAAAATACGCTCATAAAGCATCGTAAGGCCACGTACCCAAGTAGTCTAAGGGAGCGGTCTGCAAAACCGCGATTCGCCGGTGCAAATCCGGCCGTGGCCTCCAGTGAATTTGACAAACCGTTAATTTTCTGCTATCATTATTGGCAATAAGCTCTTCTTTGAAAGAAGAGTTTTTTGTTGGTCCGCCTGGCGGACCGTCTATGAACCTTGAGAGAATTTCCGGCTTAGCCGGACGCTCTCTGCCCCTGCGACAAGCCAACAAGAGGCAGCTAGTTAACGCTTTAATTAAAAACAAAGAAAGACTGGCAGCCGACCATATTAAACACTCTCTTCACTCCCGAATCGAAAGCTTCCCAACCCATTTCCAAGCCCCTGAACCGCAAGCGATTGTTGCGGACGGGTTAAAGTTCTGGTTTGGAATAGTTCGAGTTCTTAAACAAATGTGGCGTTTTCTTCGCCACAAGCTCAGCCTGAAATTAATGATTATCATTTCAGCCTTTACGCTACTGTCGCCACTTTCTCCCAATATTTCGGCAAAAGGCTCTTCTTTCGGGCCAAAACACGCCCCAACCGCCACCGCTTTGGCAAAGGTTGGAGAGATAGATATGACCATAAACGCCAAAGAAGCCCCAATCTTTCAATGGCCTCTGGGGGGTCTCACTTCTCAGGAGTTTTCCTCCTCTCACCCAGGGCTAGATATTCCTAAACCTTCCGGTTCGGAAATTTTACCCCTCAGCGCCGGAGTGGTGGAAAGGGCAGCTTACGATTCGGATGGCCGAGGTTTAAACGTCGTTATCCGGCACGGGGATGGTTTTAGCTCCAGTTACTTTCACCTGGGGAAAATCTACGTCTCGGTTGGAGATCAAGTGAAGGAAAATACACCTATCGGAACCGTTGGGCTGACCGGCCGAACTACCGGGGCTCACCTTCACTTTGAGATGTATGACGGCGGCAAACAGGTAAACCCAAGAAAATATTTACCCTAACTAATCTTTGTAAAACTATTCCCTCAACGCCTGGTGGCCAAAATATTCTTTCCACTTGTCGGCAAAACGGATCAAATTCTTTTGAACCAAAGCGTTAACCGAACCCTCGGGGTACTCGCCGTTGTCGCTGTGTTCCCCTGCTCCGGTTCCGGTTAAAATTTCTATCCCTTGATCAATAGTTTCAACAGGATAAACATGAAATTTTCCTTCCTCCACTGCTTCGACCACGTCTTCTCGAAGCATTAAGTTTTTCACGTTTTCGGCCGGGATTAAGACCCCTTGATCTCCGGTTAAGCCTTTGATTTGACAAACGTCGTAAAACCCTTCGATTTTTCGGTTTACCCCGCCGACCGGCTGGATTCGACCATGCTGGTTAACGGAGCCGGTCACCGCCAAACCCTGTTTCAAGGGAAGGTTGGAGAGGGCGGAAAGGAGAGCGTAAGCTTCGGTAGAAGAAGCGCTGTCTCCTTCCACCTCTTCGTAAGTCTGCTCGAAGGTCAGCGAGGCTGAAAGAGCCAAGGGAATGTTTTGAGCGTACTTGGCACCTAAGTAGTTGGCTAAAATTAAGACTCCCTTGCCGTAAATTCTTCCGCCCATCTGAGTTTTTCTTTCAATGTCAAAGATCCCTTCTTTACCCAGGTACGCCCGAGCGGTAATCCGGGTTGGTTTGCCGAAAGTATAATCGCCAAGAGGGATAACCGAAATCCCGTTAACCTGGCCGGCCGCCTCTCCGGAAGTGTCGATTAGAATTGTGCCGTCTTCAACCATCTCTTTAATCTTTTCTTCAATTAAATTCGACCGATAAATTTTTTCCCCGACTGCTTTCTTAATATCTCCTGCTTCCACCAGACCGTTGCCGTTTTTCTCGGCCCAAAAACTCGCCTCCCTTACCAAATCTCCAAGCTGTAAAAAACGGGTGGAGAGCTTTTCTTTATCTTCCACCAAACGCGCCCCGTACTCGACTAGCTTCGCCACCGCCTCTGAAGAAAAGTCTTTTAGGTTATCCTCCCTGACTCTTTCGGCGACAAAGTGGGCATACCTTTTAATATTTTCTTCGTTAAAATCTGTCTCAATGTCAAAATCAACTTTGACCTTAAATAGCTCCGGAAAGTCTTCATCAAGAAGGTAAAGTAAGTAGTAAATAAAAGGAGAACCGATCAAAACTACCTTCACCTCAAGAGGAATCGGCTCCGGCCGGAGGGTCACCGTCTGAAAACCCAAAGTGATTCTTTCCGTGACCTCCTCAACTTTAACCTCTTTGTTCCGCAGCGACCTTTTCAGGCTTTCCCAAGCGAAGGGGTAACGAAGAATATCCATCGCTTCGATCACCAGAAACCCGCCATTTGCTCGGTGGAGCGCTCCGCTTTTGATCAGATTAAAATCGGTCGACAGGACGCCCAAACGTGCCTTGTACTCGCTTCGGCCAATTAAATTAGGCGCGGTGGGTAAAGTTTCGTGAATCACCGGCGCTTTATCTAAGGAGGAGTTATCCACAATTATATTCACTTTGTAACGGTCCAGATCCATCGCTTCCGCTTTTTCCCGGGAAACTAGTTTTTCCAAAAGCCCTCCCTCACTTGTTTCCTCCTTCCGAACGCCTTTTAATTCTTGGGCCCGATCCAAAATATCCTTCTTAACTCTTTCCAAATATTCTTTAAGTTTTTCACTCTGTTGATACTTTTCCTTCAAGTTATCAATCAGGGGTTGAACCGCGTAAAGGACGACTTCTTGATCAAGTTTATTGACCTTTTCTTTTGTTCCCTTCTCCAAAGCGCTCGCTTCGCGGGCCAAACTGGTCACCTCTGCCTGAAGTTCCTTGCGCCCGTTCTCAAGTCTTTCTTTTTTTTCCGGCGGAATTTCTTTTAGTTCCTCTTCGGTAACCGGGCGGCCTTCAACTGTTGGGGCAATGATCACCCCAACGGGCGTTTCTAAAATGGTAAAACCTAATCTTCCTGCTTTTTCTTCCAGCTCTTTCGCTTTCGCTCTTTTTTTCTCCTGGGTCTCCTGAGCTATTTCGGCGGCTCGGTGTTGATAATCTTCCGACTCGAAGGCTTTTGTCACCCGATCTTTAAAATCTTCAATAAAACCTTCCATGTCCCGCTGAAATCCCTTTCCGGTTCCAACCGGAAAACGAAGATACCGAGGCGAATCGGGATTATCAAAATTATAAACATAACCCCAGTCGTCGGGAACTTTCCTCTTACCTGCCTCTTTCTCTAACTCCTGTTTAACCAAGGTTAACTTTCCCGTACCAGGCATGCCTAAGGCGAAAAGATTATAGCCGAAGCTGGAAATACTGATACCAAATTTCAGGGCGGTCATGGCCCGATGTTGACCAATCGCTTCTTTTAGTTCAGGCAGTTCCCGCGTACTTTTGAAGTCAAGTTTTGAGGGATCGATAGTCCTTCGGAGCTGTTTGGAGGATAGCTCTTTAACAGGCATAAGATCTCCTTAAGATAGCTAAAAGCTATTATAAGTATCGGCATTATACTCAAGGCCGTTTTTAATGTCACCATTCAAAAAAGGCGTTTCTTTCAGGGTTGTCTGGGCACGAAAAGCGTGTTAAGATAAGATCATGTTGACTCTAGTGACTCTTTTACTTGGCTTTATCCTCTTAGTGAAGGGGGCGGACTTTTTCGTTGAAGCCTCTTCCCTAGTGGCCAAACGTTTGCGCGTTTCCCCCTTAATTATTGGCCTGACTATCGTCGCTTTTGGCACCAGCGCTCCGGAATTGGCGGTGAGTTTGCTGGCCGCCCTGAGAGGCAGCAGCGACATCGCTTTAGGAAATATTGTCGGGAGTAACCTGGCCAACATCGGCTTGATTTTAGGTTTTACCGCCATCCTTTACCCCTTAAAGGTTCAATCTAACACCATCACTAAAGAAATTCCGTTCATGATCCTAGGAGCTTTGGTTCTTTTAATCTTAGCGGCGGATAAGTTTTGGGAGGGAGAGGGTGCTCACAACCTACTTTCCAAGCCAGACGGCTTGATTTTTCTTTTGTTTTTCGTCATCTTTCTTTACTATCTCTTTGGAACGGCCTTGCAGGATCGAAAGGAAAGCGTGGAAGTTGAGGAGGAGTTTGCTCACGAGTTTCAGACTTTTAAGCCGGAGTCCAACATAAAAACTCTGACTAAACTTGTGGGAGGACTAGCTGGAATAGTTCTGGGCGGACAACTGGTCGTCAATGGAGGAATAGAAGTCGCGAGGGTGCTTGGTGTCAGCGAAGCGCTGATTGGTTTAACGATTGTCGCCGTGGGCACTTCCTTACCAGAACTGGTTACTTCTGTCACCGCCGCTTTGAAAAAAGAAGCCGATATTGCCCTGGGAAACGTGGTCGGAAGCAACATCTTTAACACCTTTTTTATCCTCGGAACCACGGCGTCCATTAGCCCGATTGCTGTTCAGTCTCAGTTTCTAGTGGATCTGATTCTCCTCATTTTTGTCTCCATTCTGGCTCTTTTTCTGGCTTTTTCCGGCCGCAAGGTCACTCGGTCCGAAGGAATCTTTTTTGCCCTAATCTATCTTTTCTATCTAGGTTTTCTTGTCATCCGAGGGTAAAAAGAAAGGACACACCTAAACAAATGTGTCCTTCGTCAAAGGCAGCCCAAGATTACTCTTTACGCAAGCTACGCCACTCTTCCCAAGTAAGAAAATTTTTTCGCCACAAATTAGGCAGACCGTTATCGGCCCGCAAAGCGGCCTTTCCGGTGTTCCACCGTCCCAACATCCCCTTTTTCTCTCCGTGTCGTATTGATGCTGGCAGGTCTTTCCCGAGTCCCCAACAAACAACTACTCTCCCTCCTTATCCGTAACTGTCCAACCTATCCCAAACTTTAATTCCCACCGTTAGAATACCCAAGAAGGGAAGGGACAGAGTGAAACCAACCACCCCTGAGAAACCAAGAGCTAACCCGATTAGCAAGCCCAGGTACAGCGTCGTAAAAACTACTCCAAAAACCGCTCCCCCTAGAACCGTCCCAAGAAAGAATCCTAGGTAGACTGATAGAACATTTCCTCTCCAGTTTTTCCTTTCACTATCAAAGGCAAAGGTAAGGAAAAACCACCCCGCAAAGAAACTGTAAACAGGCATCCCGTAAAGAGCTATTCCTACAAGTTCAACTTGCCGCTCGCCTAAACTATTAACGAAACCCAAAAACGAACCTATAACTAATGACCCATATAAAAGCTCCGCCTTTTCTTCTCGCCATTTGTGGGTCACGACCAAAGCCATCAGCCCAAACAAGACTGGCGCGATTACCAAATCTAGCCAGTAAAGCTCCTTCGGAAACTCAAGGGTCTGCTTTTCTGTCAAGTGAAGAACATTCACCTCCGGAACATCTTTGAAGATCAACCACCAGATCAACCAAAGAAGTTCCATAAGTAGAAACATAACCAAAGGTTCTTGAGTGGTCAGGCCCCTCTCTCGTAGGTGTTTCATCCCAGTCTCCTTCCCTTTTTGTCTTTTTATTTATACCAGTTCAATGGAGGGAAAACAAGGGAGTTTGAAATGACTTTGATTACTCTAACTTCTATAATGTTTTGATGCTACACCTTAAAGGGCGTACGCTAGCTAAAAGATAATGGTTTCTTAACTAATAATAGGAAGGGGGTGTCTGCCGCAGAAAACACTTTCAACGTAGTTTCGTCTGCAACAGAGCACCCCTTCACTAAGTTAAGGCCTGTTAAGGCAAGCCGTCCCCCAACGGCTAGTGACCGCCTGAACGTCGAAGATGTCGATGTCGCCATCTTCGTCTAGATCGTAGCGTTTCTCATAAAGGGGATGGCCAGACTTGGTGTTCCAGCGGCCAGCGATTATTTGAACATCGATAATGTCGATCTTACCGTCGCCGTTCAAATCCCCTCGACACGGGGGTGGGGGCGTTGGAGTAACTGTTGGAGAAGGGATAGGACTCGGCCCGGCGATTATCTCAACGGTCTTCGTGATTGTTTCGAATCGAAACGTCGCCTTCTCGTAAAAATCGGCTCGGAACTCTTTCACCCCCGGTTCCATGCTAAACAGGTTGCCGAGAGTGATCCGCTCGTCCACCGGCGCTTTGCCGGAAAAGTAGCCGTGGTACCAACAAAGACCCTGGCTACTACAGCTAATGGGGAACGTCAGGCTTCTGACGTCCGGGGGGAAGGTGATCATGAACTCGGACCAACCCCCGATGACTGTATCCCGTCCCACTAACACCTCAAAACGCTCCCCCGCCAAGACCGGCCTGTTTGGAACCTGAAAGTAAAATTTAGTCGGCTGAACCGTTGGAGAAGGTGAAGGTGTGGTTGTCGGGGTCCGAGGAACCGCGGTAACGATCGGAGAAACTGCTGGCATCGGCGTCGTTGTGGGAATCGAAATACTGGTGGGTCTTGGGGTAATCGCCAAAACCCTGGGAGCTTCCTCCCCTTGGCCGTCCCCTTCTGCCCAAACAGTTACCGCCTTAGCTGTCGGATAGGCCAGAACCAGAAACAGCGCGACTAGAAAGACCGAAACGCTGGTCAGGATTTTCATGGACGTTTCCTTTCTTTTAGTTTTTTGGCTGAGAATCGCGACAAGAGAACCCTAACATCACCTCCTTTTAGGCTTTCCTTAACTTTTCAAAGAACCTTTAGAGGGCAGCCGGGGGGGGGGTTATTATACCAGGAGAATAACAAAAAGTCAATCGCTATAGGTTTGACACGCAATGGTTCAATACCTTCGCAACAATTGCTAACTAAAAAGGTAGGTGTCAAACTTAAGTTGTTAGCACTTAAAGAAAGGACACCTACCATGAGTTA
>JAGVAV010000040.1 GCA_020060105.1 Candidatus Woesebacteria bacterium
AAACAAGTCCGAAGCTACTGGAAGTCCTTAGGACCAGGCCTAACCACCGGCGCGGCCGACGATGATCCCTCCGGCATCGCCACCTATTCTCAAACCGGCGCTCAGTACGGTTTTCAACTAGCTTGGCTAGCGCCGTTCACCTTTCCTTTGATGGCCACCGTTCAGGAAATGTGCGCCCGAATTGGTCTAGTTACCGGCCGAGGTCTCGCCGCGAATATCCGAATCAATTATCCTCGTTGGGTTCTTTATACCTGCACCACCCTTTTATTTATCGCCAACACTTTAAATATTGGAGCTAACCTAGGCGCCATGGCCAAAGCAGTTCAGCTTCTCTCTCCAAGCTTTAACTTTGGTCTACTCGTATTGATCTTTGCCCTAGTCAGTCTCTTTCTGCAGATTTTTGTCAGCTACGAAAAATACGCCCGATACTTGAAGTGGCTGGCCCTAGTTCTAATTTCTTATATCCTCGCCGCTTTTCTAGTCAAAAACATGGACTGGGGACAATTGTTATCAAGCGTTCTTATCCCCACCGTAACCTTTTCTAAAGAACAAATCTTTCTTATCACCGCCGTCTTAGGGACAACCATCTCGCCGTATCTTTTTTTCTGGCAAACTTCTCAAGAAGTTGAGGAACAAATCCTCGAAGGAAAGACCACTTTAAAGCTTCGCCAAGAGGAAACAACGAACAAAGAAATCAAAAACATGCGGGTTGATGTCTGGTCGGGAATGTTTTTGTCCAACTTAGTGATGTTTTTCATTATTGCCGTTTGCGGGGCGACCCTTTACGCCGCCGGAGTGACCAATATCCAAACGGCAGCGGACGCCGCTTCAGCTCTTCGCCCCTTAGCCGGCGATAGCGCTTATCTCTTATTTGCCTTAGGAATCATCGGAACCGGTCTTCTCGCCATTCCGGTTTTGGCCGGCTCGGCTTCTTACGCTCTTTCCGAAAGCTTCCGTTGGAAAGCGGGGCTTTACCGGAAGTTAAAAGACGCGTCCGCGTTTTACGGGGTCATTATTATCGCCATGATTATTGGACTGCTGATTAACTTCTCGGGGATCGACTCCATCAAAGCCCTTATCTACACCGCCGTGGTCAACGGTCTGATTGCCCCGGTTGTTTTGATCTTAATCGTACTGATGAGTAGTAATAAAAAGATCATGGGAAACCGGGTAAATAATCCTCTTGTCACCGCTTTAGGCTGGATGATCACCCTGATAATGATTGTCGCGGGGGCCGCGACCATTATTTCCTCATTCTTAGGCTAAAGTCAGCGCTTATTTATTTCTCTTAAGTATCGAACCAATTCCGAAAAAATTTCGATAAACGCCGAACCATTCTTTTTCCACCACTGCCGACCGGTTTTAGAAATGAGGGCTCCGGTTAGTCCCAGACCTGCCGCCAACAAAGCGAGAAGAAAAATAATATTCACTGCCTGCCTCCATACAAGGATTTTCTTCTAATAATTTTAACATATCCTAATGGAAATTCTCGTAGGCCAAAAATACAACTTTGGCTGCTGTAAATCAAACCAAAAACTGTTAAAATATATTCAAGAAAGTAACCGAAATGGTCACGGAAAGCCTTATTCAAATTGGTCATTCAAATTTAAAGAAGAAGTCAAAGATCGTCAGGAAGGTTCATTCAAAAAGCACACGTAAATTAGTCAAGGACCTTCTTGATTCCATGCGCCATCATGGCCTGGTTGGTTTGGCCGCCCCCCAAATCGGGGTAAACCAAAGAGTCTTTACCGTAGAAGTTCGAAAGACAAAAGTCCGCCAGCCAAAGGGAAAATTTCCTCTGACGGTTTTTCTTAACCCGGAAATAATTTGGGTCTCGAAAAAAGAAGTTACCGATTACGAAGGATGCGGCAGCGTCGTTGAGGGAAACCTTTTTGGCCCAGTGAAAAGACCGGAAAAGATTATCGTTTCGGCTCTTAACAAAAAGGGCCAGCCCTTTCGTTTAAAAGCAGAAGGCTTGCTCAGCCGAATCATTCAGCACGAGAACGATCATTTGGAAGGAAGACTGTTTCTGGAAAGGGTTACCGACATTAAAAAATTAATCAGTCGAAGTGAGTACTTAAAGAAGTTGGAAAAAACCTAAGGAGAAAAATGAAAGATTTAGTTTGCGTTCAGGTTTATTATAATCGGCTAGAAGCCGAGTTGGCCAAAGGAATTCTTGAAGCCAACACCATTGACTCCGTCATTCTCGCCGATGACGCCGGGGGGATGTACCCCTTCCTTAATCAGGTCGGCACTGGAATCAAGCTGATGGTTAATCAAGAAGATGCCACCAAAGCTCTCGAAGCTCTAGGGCAGGTCAAGGATAATTGAAAAAAATCCCTAGATGTGGTATAAAGTAGTCCTTAAGCAAACAAAATAGGGGAAGGGATCATGGTTGACCGAGGTGTTTTCAGAGAATCTGGTCCGGACGGAAGTCCTTATCTCTCAAGTAATAGTGAGATAGCGAAACAGACTATCGAAGCTGTCGCGAAGAGACACGGTCGGACTTCCTTCGAGGGTCTCTCCAATTCCCAAGCTGATGCCGTCGCTAAAGAAGCCAACCTCTTCCGTTTCTACCATTAAGGAAGGAAAGATGAACGAAAGAGAATTTCTCCTCTAAATCCTCGAACAACGCTTAGCTAAACGTCAAGCCTAGGATCTTATCCCTCCTAGGCTTTTCTTTTTGAAACCGCCGTCTTTAATAAACGCTTGACAGCTTTTGGGGAAAGTGTTTTAATGGACCTAATGGAACTACTAGAGGAAACAAAGACCCGTTTTCGAGCCCCAAAAGTCATCGCGGCAGTTATCTTTATTGCTCTTCCTTTTATCGCCTTCTTTCTTGGCATGACCTATCAATCTATAATCAAGCCTTCTTCTAGTCAAAACGACTTGGTTAATGTTTCTGTTCCGAAGACCAGTACAAGCTCTGCTAGTGACGAGACCGCCACGGCATCCGCTATTCCCTCAAGTGTTTATCAAAAAACAGCGGTTAATTCTCCCGACAAATACGGTTTTGTTAAGGAGATCAAACTGGACAGTATTGGAATCAAGGCTAAATTCCCCCAAGACGTTACGATTTCCTTATCCCAACAAAACTTTTACACAGTTAAGGTTGGTCAAAATAACCTTGTTACGTTTGCTCTCAAAGACTATGATGGCGGAGGAAGGAGGGCATGGTTTCAGAAGGAGTATGAGAACTATAGCGATTATACCTTTGAATCTTTTAACGGAACAAATCATCGTGGCTACGTTGCCTCCTCAAAATCTCCAACAACCAATAAGCCAGGAGAATATTTTTACTTTGCGGCGGCAAATTCCGGTAAGATGTTGGTGGTCAACGGAACGAACAATCCTTCGGGAACCGTTTTCTTTGGTGAGGATCGTGAAAAGTTTAAAAGTTTCCTTTCGACTATAGAACTAATACCCATTGTCCCGAAAACTTTCTCAGATTATTTCAGGTGGAGCGACCAACGAAAGACGGTATGGGAAGACGCGGATCTTGGGATTAAAATAACTACTCCGGAGTGGACAGAGACTCGCGTTGCAATTGAGCGCGATATTAACGGAAATTGGATTTATAGGGAATGGGAAAGGACCTACCCTGAGACAAAAATTTTCAACGACACCTCCTATTATTCGGAGAAAGCTCAAATACAAGTTGTAGTAATAGTAACCGGAGCATATTTGTCCGATAAGTACTTATATGTCCTTTCGTCTTTTCAAGGAAAGACTTTATCGGAGGTGGTTAACAGTCTCTTACTTCCATCAGGCGATTGTGCCGAACGAGAGGAACGAGAGGAAACGATGAAAGATCCAGCTGACGTGAGTCCGGAAAGTTATAATTACTATTACGTCACAAAAGAAAGCGTAAGGAAGAATCTTGAGTTAAAGAAAGAGAGTAAGCTCGGTAATTTAGACGCCCAGTTAAGAGGTCTAAATGAGAAATTTAATCAACAATACGATTGCCGTGCAGAAAAGGTATGGTTAATCAAAGGTAAAAATGGCCAGTTTATAATTTCAAACATTGATGCTGGTTTGGCGATTGAGTCGTTTAGGTTGGAGGCTATTTAGTGGAAATGCCAAAAGAATTAACTACTGTTACTAAAACTTCAAAAGTCTTAGCAATGCTTGTTTTCATTGCTCTTCCTTTTATCGCCTTCTTTCTTGGCATTTGGTATCAAACTTCAATTTCTCCCAAATCAACCGAGACGAGTCTCGTTTCTACTCCTAAGACTAGTACTTCTTCCGCAACAACGGATACAACCGCTGACTGGAAAACATATAAATCTGACACTAATAAGTTTGCATTTAAATATCCTTCAAATGCTATTTTCTACGAAGATAAAAAGAATGTTGTACATATCCGTTATGAAGAGCCTAATACTGAGGACGGTGTTGAAATGAAACCTGGTTATAGTTTGCGGTTTAGCATGGGAAATTCTGGACCTTTGACTTTAAAAGCCTACGTTGAAAAATACATTGACCAATTTGAAAAAGAAAAATTAGGACAGATAACAAGACCTATAGCTGAAGTGAAAATAAACGGTAATTTAGGCTATCGTTATTCTTCAGTAATTGAGCTTGAAACCACACATATTTACATACCTTATTATGACAGCCAATACACAGAAATACTAAAAAATGTTTCTGACCCAAACCAGAAAGGGTATGAAACAACTGTCGATAGAATACTTTCCACCTTCAAATTCACTGACCAAAGTCAAGCCGATCCAACCGATGATTGAAAAACTTACACCAATTCTAATTATGATTTTGAAGTTAAATACCCAGACGAGTGGAGTTTTTCCTTTGAGGTGGGTCAGAAACAAACGTCAGATTCACTAAGAACATGGGTTCAGTCTCAAAATAATATTGCGAAAGATGACCCTCTTTGTAGCGGCTGCTTTAAAGTCTTTACAGAAAAAGAAATTACCGTGGATAACCATTCAGCGATAACCCAGGAGACTTTCTCCCATTCTGCTGGAAGGACACTTACAGCTTATATTCAAAAAGATAGCAGCTTTGTAATTTTTATGTCTGGAAGCCCATTAGGTCTAGGTGATCCTGATGTAGCATCCACACAAAAGGTACTAAAATAGTCCGATCAAATTCTCTCCACCTTCAAGTTTACGGACTAAACCAATCAGTTAGATGGTTGGAAAACATGTACTAACCTAAAGCGAAAACTTTTTAATTCCTAAATCTCATTTGTGATAAAAAATTTCTTCTTTGATCGTGCTTTCTAATCCATGACCGGGATAAATTTTCGTCTCTGGAGGTAAGCGGAGTAACTTCGCCACAGAGGTAGACATTTTCTGGGGATCGCTGCCCTCCAAATCCGTCCGGCCGAGTCTGCCTTGGGCAAAAAGAGTATCCCCGCTAAAAAGCCACTTTCTATCCGGCTCGAAGTAGCAGACGCTGCCCTCGGAGTGACCGGGGGTATGAATCACCTTAAGCTCAATCTCTCCAACCTCAATTAATTGGCCGTCTTCAACGTAAAAATCAGGTTCCGCTAAATTCAATTTTAGACCTGGAAGGTATTGATTAATAATTAAAGACCAATCCTTTTTATACTGAGCAATATCTTCCTGGTGAAAACCAACTTTCGCCCCGGTTTTTTCTTTTAATAAACCGGAAAACGCGATGTGATCTGGATGGGCGTGGGTAAAGAGAATAAAAATTAGCTTCGCTTGATTTTCTGCTAATTCCTCAACGATTTCTTCAACCCCACCACCCGCGTCAATCAAGACCGCCTTTTTTTCTTTCTCATCAATTAATAAATACGGATGTTCTCGAATTGGACCCACTGTTAATTGCTTCAAAAACATATAATCATTATAGCAAACAAAAATATTGTATAATACTTAAAAAGAAAGGGGAGCTTGAGAGATGCAGTCTTTGTTTACTTACTTGCCGGTTATTCTTTTAGTTGGCCTTGTAGCCGTCACGGTTTGGTATATCCTTGACGATCCTTGTGGGAAAAAGGAAGGAGTCAGGAAACCATTAGTCGCTTTTGTGTTTGTGGGGATTGCCACCTTTATTACCGGCCTCGGGTATTCTTTATTCTACGGAATTAAAGAAGCTCTTAGCTTTGCGATCATAGGTCTTGCGGGTCTTGTGGGAATTTTTCTTCTTGGTCTGCTTGTTAGGAAAAAGCCCTCCCCATAAATTATCTCGGGGTTATTTTAGGCTTAAAACTTGAGGGCGCTGATCTTGCCGCCGCGCCCTCTTTTTCTTTCTAAACAGAAGCCATCATTTCAAAGACAGCCCCCGCCTCACTTGGGAAATCCTGCCCAGAGCGATAAAGCTTCCCCGCGTCGTAAGCCATCGCCTGAATCTCAGGTTGGCTCGTTTCCACATTTTCTCTCGCCCGGTAGTTTAAGTATTCAAATAAATCTCGCCAACTTCTCGCCCCGGAGTTTCTAAGAGCGAGTTGAACATCCGCCAACCGATAGATCTTCGCCATGACTTACTCAAGTCTGCCAATTTCTTCCGCCACCGCATTCGGGCCATTATAAGTGCGTTCTGGCAACTGTTCTAGGGTGTAAAGAACGTTTTCGTCAGCCCCCTCGGACTGGGCAGTGTCGAGTAAAGTCTGCTTTGAAACGGGATAATCCACGCCGGCTAAAAATTTTTGAACTTGAGCCGGATTGACTAGCTCAGGCATAAAACCTCCTTTACTTAGCATACTTTTCAGAGCGGTAGAAACGAGAAATTGGGTAAAGACTCGGCTCTTCAAGAAAAGTTTCTCGACCGACAACTTCAGTTAGATTTTCCAACCTCTTATATTGTCTTTCTGAATAAGTCAAAGCCGCGCTGGCTAACCTGGCTAACTGAAAGTCTCCAGCTTCTTCCGCCATTTCCTTAATGAAAGACCAGCCTACTTTCGTCCCGTA
Source organism: Candidatus Woesebacteria bacterium (assembly GCA_020060105.1). Lineage (GTDB taxonomy): Bacteria > Patescibacteriota > Microgenomatia > Woykebacterales > 2-01-FULL-43-14 > JAGVAV01. The sequence continues at coordinate 6,897 of JAGVAV010000040.1, forward strand.
AGCCCCGGAAACGCTCCTTTGGAGATCTTCAAAGTTTCTCAGCTCCGAAGCCATTCCGGCTAAACCTATCCGCATCCCTAGCTTACTTAACCATCCCAAACCTTCTCTAAACCAACCCACCCGACTGTTTCGCGTGCCCAAGTAATCTTTTATTTCTCTCTTTAAACTAACTAGGTCGGCTTGGATATCACCCAACTGGGCAGAGCTCCCCAAACGATCATCCAGACCTTCAACGATTGCTTGATAAATCTCCAAAGCGGCCCACTCGTCCGAAAGAAAATTTTCTAAGTTATCTTCCTTTAACCTTTTCATGCCGCTAATCTTACAAAACCTGGTGGGGAAGGGCAAGAAATAACAAGGGGATTGTCGGAATGTTCACGCCAAAAAGCAACTTCGCCAAAACCCTATAGTTTGTCTTACTGATATCCCATAACTTTCGATGTTTATATATCTTGTTCTATCAATCTCTTTTTAACTTGACTTTTAAGCGGCTTTTTGCTAATATGTTAAAAGATGAAACACTTTCTTTTAACTTTCCCGATTATTTTTACTTGGTTTATCGTTAGCTTTGTCATTCTTGGCACGTCCTTTGTTCTTCACTCTAAGATCTCTGAAACGAAAAAAATAAACGTCTTAGTTAAGTCCGTTTTTTCCAAAGCTTATTCGCCCGACGGCATTTACGCCGCCGCGCCGCCGGCGATAGGGGATGTGGTCACCGCCATCAGTTCTGGCGATGCTCGAGCCGTTCTTCTTGACAGATTCTTATCCAAACATAAGTCACCGATGTCTGGGCTAGGCACACACTTTGTGGAAGTCGCGGATAAATACGGGCTTGATTACCGGCTCTTGCCAGCCGTCGCTTTTCAAGAATCTAATTTGGGAAAAAAAATCCCAAAGGGTTCGCATAACGCTTGGGGCTGGGCCATCTACACCGGAAAAAACAGTGGCGCCACTTTTGAGAATTGGAAAGAGGCAATTGAAAAAGTCGGGCGAGGCTTAAAAAGAGATTACCTTGATCAAGGCTTGAAAACCCCCAGACAAATAATGACTAAGTACACCCCAAACAGCAACGGTTCCTGGGCGGACGGGGTGGAATTTGCCATGGCGGAAATAGAAAACTAAAAGGTCTTCTTAAACGTTAAATTTCCCCTTTGTCAAGCCCTAAAACTTCCTGAAGTGTCAACCTAAATCGCAACCTAGCGATAAACGCTGTGATATAATCTTTTAGTCTTCTGCTCCAGCAGAAGATTTTTTTGGTCAGTTTTGACCAATTATGAGAAAAAACAAACGAATCTGGACAGCGGCGATTTCCCTTTTGTCTGCCTCAATGCTTCTACTCGAACCAATCTTCGCCGAAAAATCACAATCTATCTTCGCCCAATTAAACCTTCAACCGTCAACTAATTTCGCAAAGGACGTTTCTGCCGTGGATAAAGATCGAGAACCGGTTAACGTCATCTCCTTTAGCGTTAAATATGAACAGGTTGACGATCGTGCCCTAAGGCTTGAAAAGTATTTGGATGGGCGTAAATCGCCCATGGCCAAGATTGCCCCAGATTTTATTGAAATTGCCGATAAGTATAACCTGGACTGGAAACTTCTGCCGGCGATCGCCGGAGTCGAGTCAACCTTTGGCCGTTACACTCCTGGAAATTATAACCCTTATGGCTGGAATAACGCCAAAACCGGTTTTGCCAACTGGCAGCAAGCCACCGAAACAGTCGCTCGGGGGTTAAGAACCCTCTACGTTCGAGAGGGAGAAATCACCCCAGCCAAAATCGGGCGAAAGTACGCCCCGCCCACCCCATCTTGGGCTTCTAGAGTGGGACGGTTTATGGCTGAAATTGAAAAAACTGTGTTAGAATAGTAAGGTATGGACTTACGCCTCCGCCTTGCTTTGTTAGTGGGCAAAATCGTTATCTGGGCAACACACGTTACCAAAAGTGGGGGGACTGCCGCGCCCGGCCTTATCGCCACAAAAATAGATCCAAATATCTTGGCTAAGCTTTCGGCCAATCTGGCTTCCGGAGCCATTGTGGTAACGGGAACCAACGGCAAGACCACCACCAGCCGTATTCTTTCCACAATTTTAAAGGAGGCGGGATTTTCTCCCATTCACAATCGTTCCGGCTCAAACTTAATCAGAGGCTTAGTTTCCACCCTAATTCAAAAAGCCGACCTTAAAGGCCGCGTTGAATCAAACTTAGGCTTATTTGAAGTTGACGAATTTACCCTTCCCACCGCCCTTAGCCAAGTTCAACCCAAAGTCGTGATTATCAATAATCTCTTTCGAGATCAGCTTGATCGCTATGGAGAAGTTGAAACCGTCCGAAAACGCTGGGCAGAAGCCTTAGGACAGCTTCCAGTCGAGACAATCGTCATTTTAAACAGCGACGATCCCTCCGTCGCTCACCTTGGCCACCGGCTGAAGTGCCGTGTGCTTTACTTTGGTCTGGCTGACAAAACTTACGTTTCCGATAACGTTCCCCATGCCGCTGATTCCACCCGCTGCCAAAACTGCCTCGCGGACTTGGCTTATGAAAGTTATTTCATTTCTCATCTTGGGATATATTCCTGTCCAAAATGCGGTCTGGCGCGACCAGATCCTCAAGTCTTCGCCAGCGAAATTAAGTTAAATGCCGCCTTAGGCTCCGATTTTCTCATCAGCCAACCTAACCTTATCTTTAACACTCACCTAAACATTCCAGGCTTGTATAATATTTATAACGCTCTCGCGGCCGTCACCGCCGCCAGCGCCTTAAAGATTGAGCCGGCTAGAGTCGAGGATGGTTTGAAAAACTTTAAGGCCGCTTTTGGTCGGATCGAACAAGTTCAGATTGGAGAAAAAACCCTTCTTTTCGCTCTGGTAAAAAATCCGGTTGGTTTTAATGAAGTCTTGCGAATGATTTTCGCCGAGGAAAAAAAGAAAAATATTATGATCGGCATTAATGATTTTTTTGCCGATGGCCGAGACGTCTCTTGGCTTTGGGATGTCGACATCGAAATAATGAAAAATAAAATCAACCATCTCACCGTTACCGGAAGTCGTGCGGAGGATATGGCCTTGAGGATAAAATACGGGGAAATTTTTCCTAAAGGAGAAAAAGAAAAGGTTTTGATAATAAAGCCATTTAAAGAAGCGTTGGAGAAAAGCCTAAGTCTTCTTCCAAAAGGAGAAATGCTTTACGTCCTCCCAACTTACACCGCCATGCTTCAAATCCGCAAAATCTTAAGCGAAGGCGGTCACGTGGAACGGTTTTGGGAAGAATGACAACAATTTGAAAATTATGAAGCTAGTCATCGGCCATCTTTACCCAAGATTAATGAATATCTATGGCGACCGGGGCAATATCATTTCCCTGGTTAACCGCTGTCGTTGGCGAGGCTTTGAAGCCGAGGTAAAAGAAATTTCCTTAGGCGATCCGATAGATCCAAAAGAAATTGATCTTTTTTTCTTTGGCGGGGGACAGGATAAGGAACAAATCTTAGTTTCCAAAGACTTACAAGGCGACAAAGGCCAAGCAATCATTGAAGCAGTCGAAAAAGGAGCGGCCTTCTTGAGCATTTGCGGAGGTTATCAACTCCTCGGTAAATATTATCGGCCTCACCTCGGTGAAGATTTGCCCGGCCTTGGCCTTTTTGATCTTTACACCATTGCCGGAACCCTCCGAATGATCGGCAACGTCGTCATCGAAATAAACAAGGACTTCATCTCAACAAACAATGACTCCTTAAATACCCTCGTTGGTTTCGAAAATCACAGCGGAAAGACCTATCTTGGTTCAAACTGCCTTCCTATAGGAAGAGTCATTAAAGGCTTTGGCAATAATGGGGAAGATCGCTTTGAAGGAGCGGTTTATAAAAATGCCTTTGGCTGCTACCTGCACGGCCCGCTCCTGCCGAAAAATCCTCATTTTGCCGATTACCTTATCCAGCAAGCT
>JAGVAV010000022.1 GCA_020060105.1 Candidatus Woesebacteria bacterium
ATACAGTATTAGAATATTTTGGTCTAGAGTAAACAATCTTGTTAAAATCGGACGGCAATTTAACTTAATTGTCTCAAATGTGTTTGATCTTTTTCAGGGTAATTAAACCTTTAGTGGTTGGTAAAAAAGCTATTCATAACGAAGCGCTTCAAGCGGAGACAGCTTTACAGCCCTTTTGGCGGGATAAATACCCGTTAAAAGACCAACCGTAAAAGCAAAAAATAGCACGCCAACGGCAAATTCCGGAGGGGTAAAAAATAAGCTAACTGATTGTCCTCCTGCGGTGTTGGCCAAAATATTCACAACAAAATTTATCAGCGCACCTAAAACCCAAGCTAAAGCTATTCCCAAGGCCCCACCTAAAGTACTAATTAGCGCCGCTTCGGATAGAAATAATTTACGAACATCGTTATTTGTCGCACCTAAAGCTTTCATAATCCCAATCTCGTGTGTCCTTTCTAGTAAAGAAATCGTCATGGTGTTAAGCATGCCTAAAGAAGCAACGAAAAGGGCAATAATACCAAATCCGGCTAAAATTATTTGAATAATCCTAAAAATTTGGTCTATTTGATTGAGCGTATCTACTACTGTAGTCACCGAAAAGCCCATCTCCTCAATTCTTCTCCGCACATCATTAATTTTATCCTTATCTTTAACTTTAACTTTAAGCGAGCTGTACGTCTCCACTCCTAATTGTTTTAATACTCCTATGTTAACGTAAACGCCGCCAGCGTTTTCTTCAGTGGTAATAGAAGCAATTTTAAAATTTAAACTCTCTTTTCTTAACGAAGCCTCCCCGCTGGTTTGGCCCAAAGTATTGTCTGAAATAAAAACATTAGCCATTAAGGGCTTTTCTAGCACAGAGTGATAATCTTTTATCCCGTAAAGCTTCTCTAGTACGCTGGAGGAAATAATCGCCTCGTCTTCTTTTTCAGTCATTTCTCTCCCTAAATTAGCCTTGATACCTTCAATCCTTAAGTTCTCCTTTTCAACACCATAAATAACCACGTCCGTCGTTGTTTCGTTTAGGGTTAGTTGAGAGGGTAAACTAATCGTCGGACTAACCGCAGTTACATTTTCTATATCACCCAACCGTCGAACCGTTTCGTCGTTTAGTTTTAAGATTGTTGAACGACCAGTGTTGACAGTTAACGTAGTTAAAGCGTCTAAATTTAGAAGTCTGTTCTTAGTTAATCTTTCTAACCCATACCCTAGAGAAACAAGGAAAAGAATCGCCCCTATCCCAATTGAGACGCCACAAATGGTTAAAAGAGTTCTTAGCTTATTCACTCGAAAATTTGATATGGCAATTCTAATAACGTCAAGCATCTTCATCGTTAAAGTTTCTCCAAAGCTTCTTCTGATAATTCATCTCCTGTAGCCTTCTTATCTTTTACTTCCGTTTGAGACGCGGTCGCCGGTCTTCCCCCTTCAATCGAAAGTATTTTTCCATCTTTCATGTACATTATTCGTTGAGCGTACCGGCAATAGTCTGGATTGTGAGTAACTAAAAGTATCGTTCTTTTAGATTTTTCGTTCAGCTGTTTGATAAACTCCATCACCTCATTAGCTGAAACAGAATCTAGATTCCCGGTAGGCTCGTCAATTAAAAGAATCCAAGGGTTATTCATTAAGGAACGCACAATAGCAACTTTTTGCTGTTGCCCTCCGGAAAGTTGGGTGGGAAGATGGTGAGCGTACTTTTCCATATGAACCAGCTCCAGTAATTTCATGGCTCGTTTTTTTCTTGCGCCTAAAGACATTCCTGCAAAAACATACGGAAGAGCAACATTTTCCCAAACAGTCATTGAGCGGATTAAATTAAACTGCTGGAAAATCATACCAATTTTCTTGTTGCGATGTTTCGCTAATTGGTCCACGGAAAGACCAGAAAGGTCCTCTCCCCTTACGTACACCTTACCTGAAGTTGGGACATCCAGTCCAGCTACCAAAGACAAAAGAGTAGATTTACCGCAGCCAGAAGGGCCTAATAAAAGAGTGTATGTTCCTGCATACAATTCAAAACTCGCTCCCCGAAGAGCCTGAACATTAACTTCCCCTAATTTATAAATTTTACATAAATTTTCGCACTTAATGACTGGCATTCTCATAGGCAGGTAAAAATTCTTACAAATTAATTTTCCGACTTCTCTTCTTCTAGCTCATGTGCCCCTTCGCGTAAAATTTCACCAATTTCTTCTTCAGTCTTTTTTTCAAAATCATCGACCATCTTAATCACGCTTTCATTACTTGTATAAATTCTTCTTAGGTATTCCCCCTGTTTTTCATTTAGCTTACCAAGTTTTCCTTCTAACATCCAAGAGGCGTAGTGTTTTACCACAGACAAAGGCCCTCTTAGCTGAAAGGCGGACCAAGCCTTAAAGTCATCCTGAATTTTCTCTAATTCAGAGCTGTAGTTCTTTCTCTGGATGTGGCAAAATCGAATTTTCTCTTCTTGTTCTTGGACCTTAAGATATTCCTTGGCGAAAAACATTGAAAGTGGTGTCACCATTACCAACGAAAGGAGTTTCACCAAGCTGGAGCCAGAATCGAGCCTTGTTACTTCCGGGTAGTAAAAAGCAATCAAAGCAACGATTAGAATTACCGAAACAGATGGTTTAAGCAGCAGCGCCACACCAATAGTTAAGAAGTAAATCAAAAAGTAAAAGTCACTTTTTATTCCTCCGGTCACTCCCACAAAGAGAACGACAATTGACGTGAACACAAGAGTTTCGATTACCAAGGCCCTCTTCTCATGTTTAACCACTAAGTAAGATGAAAAAAAGAAGTAGTAAAGAAAATAGGCTAACGCTATCCCCCCAATTAGTTGGAGGGTGTACTGAAAGGTGGTCAAATTGTTTAACCAGTAATAGCAAAATGCCACCACCGATAAAACGGTGATACTAGAGGTAAAAGAATTAAGATGGAAGTCCCTTCTCGTCATTTTGCCTCAACCCAAGTAACTTAAACACTAGTGACATAGTAGCTCATTGAAACTAACCAGTCAAGGCGAAGTTTGATTAAGAGCCTTACTTTCTCTTTTTTCCTTTACCGCTCTTCGGGAGATACTTTTGTTTTAAAAGCCAAGACTCATATCGATTAACTTCTTCAGGAAATCTAAACCAGCGATAGTAACCTAAGTACCCTAGCCAAATAAGTGACAGGGAAAAAAACCCTAAAGGAATCAAGCGTGAGGAGAGGGGAAAGATTCCTTCATAACGAAAAAACAATAAGGCGAGTATTGATAACCCCATTATCTCGCTAGTCAAGAAAACTTTTTTAAAGAACTTATTTTTAGGTGGGTACTTGCCTAACTTCCGACGATTATACCAAGAAACTATTACCCCAGAAATAATAAATAAAACACTTAAAATGATAGCCGGAAAATAAAAGTTGAAGTTAGGACCCGGCGCGGCAGTCAGGTAATTCCAGTCTAAAAGTTTTTCAAAATTAATGATGTAGTCTGATAGACTAAATCGTATTTGACTAGTGTGATTTACTATATCACTAAGATTCATACAACCTCCATCAATAACAAGGAGTCTAAATTAACTACCTCCGGCGATCACCCCACCGCCTAGTAACTGACTACCTGAATAGAAAACAGCTGATTGGCCAGGAGTTACATAACGGCTAGGTTCACTTAAATTTACCACCGTTTCCTTGCCGCCACACTCTATCCTGCCCTCTATCAAATCTCCTCTATACCTTGTTTGGATCTGACAAAATAAAGGAAAATCCGGAGCCTTTCCACTTAACCAATTAACCCCCCTAACCTTGAAAGAAACCTTTTCAGACTCCTCTCCCCTCCCAACAACAAGCTGATTTCTCCTTGGTTTATAACCAATAGTATACATCGGTATAGTTGATTTTACGTCAAACCCTTTCCTTTGTCCAATGGTGTATAAAGGAAGGCCTTGGTGTTCACCGATAACTTCTCCCCGACTATTCACCACCTCTCCTGGTTTGATTTTATCCCCTAGGTGCTGGCAAAGAAAGTCCCGATGATCCTTACTAGAAACAAAGCAAATCTCTTGACTATCCTTCTTTTCTGAAACCGGAAGCGACATTTCCTTTGCTAATTCCCTTACCTCCCCTTTAGTCATTTGGCCCAACGGAAACATCAGGTGAGATAGCTGCTTTTGAGATAAAGTCCAGAGCATATAGGACTGATCCTTACCCAAGTCAACACCCCGGTAAATCCTGCAGCTACTTCCAACTTTCTTTAACCTCACGTAATGACCTGTTGCCAAATAAGAAGCTCCAATCTGGAGGGAATAATTTAGTAAGTAGCCAAACTTAACCTTTTGATTGCATACTATGCAGGGATTTGGTGTAAAACATTTGGTATGTTCGGCCAGAAAATAATCCACCACTGCACTCTTAAACCTCTCCTCGTAATTAAGGGCGTAAAAAGGTATTTTCAAAAGTTGGGCGACTCTCCGAGCATCCTCCAAAGCCTCTACCGAACAGCAGCGGTTTTGGCGCGGTAAACAAAAACCATCCGCCGGTTGAGGTTCTACCCACAAATTCAAGTAAACACCTATCACCTCATGACCTTGCCTCTTCAGTAAAGCAGCCGCCACACTACTGTCCACACCACCGCTCATAGCCACAACAATCAGCTTGTTAATCATAGGAATAACTACTCTTTTCATAGCCACTTATTTTATCATAAATTCGCTCACTAGGTTATTTTGGAAAAAAGTTGCGCAAGAATTCCGCGCAACTCTCAGGAAGAGTGGTATTAATAATCACTCCAGACCCCAATTCAAAACCTCCAAAAGTCGCTAGTCTAGGGTATATCTCAAGGTGCCAGTGAAATAAACCGTTATAGTGATCCTTGTACGGAGTGGTATGAATATAAAAGTTAAACGGAGGATCATTCAAGCCTTCGTCCAGCTTAAATAAAACCGTCTTTAAAGCATCCGCCAAATCATTTTGCTCGCTTTGATCTAACGACTCAAAGAAAGGTTGGTGCCGCTTCGGTAAAATCCAAGATTCGAAAGGAGCCCTTGAAGCGTAAGGGGCAAAAACTAGAAACCGTTCATTTTCGTATATTATTCTTTCCTTCTGCTCTTTTTCATAGCGAATCAAGTCGCAATAAACGCAGCTCTTTGTTTTTTGATGATACTTTCGAACCCCAATTAGCTCCTCTACCACGTTCGACGGCACAAGCGGTAAGCCAAAAAGCTGAGCGTGAGGATGCTCCTTTGACATTCCCGCTTCCCGCCCGTGATTAACCATTATTAACATATACTCTAAAAAAGAATTCCTCTTGTGGGTCAGATACCGATCAAGATAAGCTTCTATCACCAAACAAACCTCCTGTTGAGAGAGCAAGCCCAACTCCTTTTCATGATCACGATTGGTCACCAACACCTCATGAACGCCAACACCACTAAGAGAAGTGTAAGGACCCGCCTGGTTTAGCCCTGATATTTTTTCCTTTAAAGTTAAGGCCGGATAAAGATTTGGCACCACCCTTACTACCCAATTCGGATCATCAACTGCTTTACTCTTTCCCTTTTCTGTAAAAGAGGCTAAGGGAGGCTCTTTTTCCTGCTCAGGACAAAAAGGACAATCGCTTTCTTTAGCTGTGGAGCGAAAACTACGCTTAAAATCAACCGGTCTTTTAGCTCGCTCGGTGGCAATTACCACCCAACGGTTGGTAACAGGATCACGTCTTAATTCACTCATAGTCTCCTCAAAGCAAACAAATTCCCACTATAAAGTTTGTTTTAAACATCCTTAGAGACAAAACGATTCCCTTTAAGATAGAACCGCCAAGGTTTAAAAGCGTAAGAGCCGGCGTAATTTACCCCTATTCTAGCGCCAGCGAGAATTTCCTCTCCAGTTAGAATTCCCACGGTTTCTTCAAAATACAAACCCTTCGATTCAATTAGATCAGTTTCGTTCAAACTCCTATCAATCATCAACCAACGGCAAAGCTTTCCCGGACCGTTAGCTATCTTGTAAATATTCTGGCCCTTGTCGAAACCTTCCAAAGGTTCTACGGATCTTACTAGCACGGCCGCAGGAAAACCTTCTCTTTCCGTAACGACATTAAAACAATGATACATTCCGTAGATAAAATAAACATAAGCAAAACCTGCTTGGCCAAACATAACCGCAGTGCGTTGAGTTTTTCCCCGAGAAGCGTGCGAAGCCAAGTCGTCACCCCCAACATACGCCTCTGTTTCCACAATTAAACCTACCTTCCTTTGACCCCCACTCACCCTTACCAAAGCCTTTCCCAAAAGTCTTTGGGCCACCTCAACGGTTGGTCTTTCAAAAAAATCTCTCGTTAATCTCATAACTTCTTAACCACAAGGTAAAACAACTATTATTAACGACTACTTACAATTGCCCAAACGGAAAGTACCCCAACTGCTGCCTGGGCCGCAACACCTGGGATAAACCGTAAATCTTTATCCCAGTGAAACTTCCCATGAGCCCGACTATACTTTTTAAACTTTTCCGGGCCAAAGAGAACGTGGAGTATATGGTGCACATCAGGCAAACCAGCGCACAAAGCCCCTAGCCACATCAACTCCCAGTTTTGGGTGCCCCGGGCTAAAAGATAAACTAAACCTAAGGCAATAAGAATATCCGCGATAATGACGAGGATGCTCTTTTTGTTTAAATCTTCCACCTCCACCTCCACAACCCAATCTTCGTGGGGAAACATGTCAATAATAAAGTGAGAGGCGGCAGCCAATGGAGCCACTAACCACACCTGGTTTATTTGACTGCCAATTGCTGCTCCTAGGAGCATATGCGGCGTCAGAAGCACTTTACCTCCTTACAGCTAAAGGTAATTAAATAGCCTAAAGACTACTAAAAACACACCGATTGAGATAAATATTCCCCCAGTTACCTGAGAAAAGGTGTGTTTTCCTAATTCCCAACGAGCCCAGCCCACTAATGGCACTAGCAACAGGCTAAACGAATACACAGGCCCATAAAGAAAAATTAGAATCAACGTAAAGGTGGTAATCGAGTTTGTGTGAACACTCACTTTCCAATACAAGGTAATCAGACTGATTAATAAACTGATAAAGAAGGAGACCAAGCTAAAAGCCAACAGCAATCTTGGACCTTGAAGAAGAGAAATAATAACCACCAGCGTTAAAGCCGAAACCAAAGTTACTAAGGAAATAGCTTTTCTCTCTACCCGATTAGTAATAAACCAGTCTTGGATCTTTCCACTTCTAATCCGATAAATTAAAAAGCCTACTGGCGGGGCTATTCCGATGACTACAACAAGTAAAAACCAAGAAACAAACTCAATCGGAGAACTGATTTCGCTTGTCTTTTGCAATATCAATAATAAACTAACTAACGCCAAGACAAGTGGGTCAAAGATGCTAGAAATAATCTCAGCTACCCCCGACAATCGGCCACTCACTTTTTTTCTGTCTAAAAACTCAGGACTGAGTAAATTTAAGCCCATCAGCACTATTATAGCAAAAACCAGGACTACTTTTGCTTTTCTTGATAGTTTTCAATTGCCTTATGGACCGCATCCGCGGCAAGATTAGAACAATGCATTTTTACTGGCGGCAGCCCCCCTAGAGCCTCGGCAACAGCCGCATTGGTTATTGCCATTGCTTCCTCAAGGGTTTTGCCTTTAACCATTTCTGTAACCATTGAAGAAGTTGCAATGGCCGCCCCACAGCCTAACGTTTTAAATTTAATATCTTCAATCCGATTATCCTGAACCTTAATCCACATTTTCATAATATCTCCACAAACGGGATTACCCACCTGACCTACTCCTACGGATGGGTCTTCTGGAATCTCGCCTAAATTTCGGGGATTTTGGAAATGATCCATAACTAAATCACTGTACATATTTTCCTCCATAAACTAATCGTTCAGATCGATAAAACGTTTAAACATCTGAGCATTTTTGGGAGCATACGCCTTCACATCATTGTTAAAGTAAGCAAATAACCCCAGCTTTTGCTCCCCCCACTGCTTAACTCTTCTCGCCCAACTTTTTAATTCCTCTTCGGAATAGTCGTAATTATACAAAGACTTTAGCCCGTGAAAGCGAAGGTATATAAAAGAGGCGGTCAATACCTTCGAAATCGGCCAAATTGGCGAATCTTGAACCACCAAAGCACTGTTATATTTGTGTAGTGTATCATAAACCTCTTGGCTTAACCAACTAGCGTGCCGGAACTCGAAAGCATTTTTCACGAGCGGCCTTTCTAACTTAGCCAGTAACTCTAAAAAGTAACCTAAGCGTTCATTATCCACCTTAAAGTTCGGTGGTAATTGCCACAAAATCACAGCCAGCTTTTCCCTCAGCTCTTCTGTTGGTGATAACAATCTCTTGACTGACTCTTTTAGATTTTGACTCGAGTCTAACCTCAAAATGTGAGTAATATATCTACTCGCCTTTACAGAAAAACGAAAACCTAACGGGGTCTCCTCATACCATTTCTTAAACGTTTCTCTTCTCACGGTTCGGTAAAAGGAGGCGTTCACCTCAACACTGTTAAAATACTGAGCGTAAAAATTTAATCTTTCCCCTGGCTTAAGGTTCTTAGGATAAAACCGCTCCCACCAATCCTCGTAAACCCAGCCAGAAGTGCCAATGTAACTCGCAGTCATGGTAAAATAAATTAAATTTTTACCTCGCTAAAACTTTCTTTATCTGCTTATCAAACATCTCATTCCCACTATCACCTTCTCTTTCCTTGTTCCTTATACAGGGAAATAATCTCCTTAACCGTGGTAACGTCCTCCGGCTTTTTATCTTCCCGAAATTTTATCAGCCTTGGAAAACGAAGGGCGTAACCAGGAATCTCGCCTTCTTTACCCGCGGTATGAATCGGAGAACGGGTAATCTCATCGGCCAAAACTTCGATCACAATTTCAGGCTTAACCCAAACGGAAGGGACAATTAAAGACTCAACCCGAGGAGGTTTAGTTTCAGTAGTTATACCCTTGGCGAGATCTTTAATCCTAGCCCATTCCTCATCGGTTAGACCAGTGCCAATCTTACTTACAGTCACAAAAGTGTCTTTTTGATCATCGTAAACAGCAACCAATAAAGCCCCCGCCCCAAAGGCGGTTCTTTTACCCTTACCGAAGATGTAGCCTAAAATAACGCAATCTACAGTATCGGTAAGCTGGCCAGAGGTCGCCCTCTTTAACTTAACCCAGTTAAAACTTCTCTTCCCAGCTTCGTAAACTGTATCTAACCTCTTAACCACCACTCCTTCCAGCCCTTTTTGAATAGCGTCGTCTAAAAAACTACTTAATTCTTTCACGTCCGAAACTACTTTTTGGGGAGTTGGGAAGAGAATATCGTTTTTCTGTAAAGTATTTTCGACTAAACGTTGCCGATCCTCATAAATCCTGCCGGTCAAATCCTTTCCATCTAAAAACAAAACATCAAAGATAAAAGCCCGCAGAGGGAGTTTTTCCGCCATCTCCGTAATCCCATACTTACGACGTCTTTTAGTTGTCTCTTGAAAAGGATAAAATTCCTCTGACTCCGGGTGATAAGCTAAAGCCTCGGCATCTAAAATCGCCTGATCAGCTTTAACCTGCTCTTTCACCCCCTGAATCAATTCCGGAAACATCGTCGTCATGTTTTCTAGGTTACGGGAATAGATATAAACCTTCTCACCATCTTTATGGAGCTGAACCCGAAAGCCGTCAAATTTTGGCTGGACAGCCACGGTATTAAGTTTGTCAATTACCGCTTGGGGCGAAGGCATCCTCTCAGCCAGCTGAGGACGGATTGGCTTGCCTACTTGAACATTGATTTTTTTAACCTCATCAAGCCCTTTTTCCCAAAAAACTCTCGCCACAAGGCCGAGATCTGAAGTTTTATTGTAAGCTTCCTCAAGCGGTCCCCTCAGAGACTTGTCACCAGCCTTGGCAAAAGATAAAGCATCTAACACCGTTGGATCCCCAATTCCTAAGCGCAAGGTTCCAAGAGGAATTCTTACCAAATACTTTGACGCTAGTGGCTCCATATGCTCCAACAGCTCTCCTAAAATTCCCACTCTTTTTTCCACCGACCCTACTCCTGTCGTAGTAGCAATATTATTTAGCGCTTCAAAAACCCCTACAATTGTCATTTCCCTTGCTTTTTCTTTCCTTCTTTTCTTCTGCCCTAGTTCCTGGGAAACTAAGCCTAAATCCCCCAAAGCATCAAACTCAATTAATACCTCTTCTCTGTTTAATCCGTAGGCCTCAGCAATTGCCGCCGCCACCATTTTCTCCCCCATCCCTATCTCTAATGGAACAAAGGAAGGCGTCACTCGTCCTTGGGAGAGATAAATCACTTTTTCTATCTCTTCCGCAGTCAGCTTGGAGAAAAGTTCCGCTAAGATTTTAACCATTTCATTACGGCTGGATGTCTGATCCAGTTTTTCAAAATATCGGGCCAGATCCAAAAAAAGCATAAGCACCTACCTAATACTAATGCACCAACTCATAATAAGCGTTTTTCGTTTTTCCTTTCTTCCTTACTAACTTCTTAGAAACTAAATCCTTCAAGTCCCTCAATATTGTATCATCGGAAACCATCGGGAACAAAGTCCGAAACTCGGAATTACTAATCCTAGTGTTACCTTCCATAAATTCAACGAGTTGAAGTTGGCGCTCGTTTAGCGCCACCTGACCAACCTTACCTTTTAGCTTTAAATCAACGCTTAAACGCTGAACTTTTTCTTTAACCCTTTGTAATTCGATTGCTAAACCTTCGGTAAAATATTCTAACCAAGGAGTTAGATCTCTTTCCTTCAAGTTTAATCCCTGATTGGAAACTTTCTGCAAAGTAGCATAATATTGGGCGGGATTCCGATCGTAATACTCCTCCAAAGAAAAGAACCTCTTGATATCATAACCTTCTTTATAAAGGATCAGAATCGCCACCGCCCGAGCAGTTCGACCATTACCCTCGATAAACGGGTGGATCGCGTTCAGCACATAATTAGCAACCGCCGCCTTCAAAATCGGAGAGAGATCTTCATTGGTAGTGTGATTTAACCAAAAAACAAAATCGTGCATTAGAACAGGAACCTCTTCTGCCGAAGGCGGTAGAAAAGTAATTTCTCCCGTAGCCCGATTTTTTAAAGCCACCTGGGTCACCCGATAACAACCACACTGATCCTCAAAAATGACTTTTGTTGTGGTCAACCTATGAATGTGTAGAATTGTCTTTTCTTCAATCGGATCTTTAGGTTTAAAACTATCAACAAAATGCACGACATTCCGGTAGTTAATAATCTCTTGAATATCTCGTTCCCGAGCTGTGACCGACTTTCCCTCTAAAACTTCCTTAACCTCATTAAGATTCAACGGATTGCCTTCAATACGATTGCCGTGATGAACCGTTCGGATCAAAGCTTCTTGCCGAAATCTCGCTTCCCAAGTAGGGACCAACGGGGCATTCATCACAACTTCCCTCGCCGCTTCCACTCTCGCAATATTCATTAAAATCTTGTTAGTAATAGTAAACTTTGGCTGATACATCCTCCTTAGTTTACCGCATAATTTGCGGTAAATGCAACTAGGCTTTAGGTGGGCCCATAACTAGCACTTAGGTCTTGTCAGTGCTAAAATTAATGTTGTATAATTATTTTCATATGGAAACACCAAGGTTCACCCTTAAAGCGCAGGAAGCTATTCAAAGATCTCAAGATATAGCCCAAGAAAAAGGCCAACAAAGCCTCGATCCTCTTCATCTTCTGGCTGCTCTGCTTGGCCAGGACGAAACTGTTATCGGGCCCGTTTTGCAGAAATTAAACGTTAGTCTCAGCGCTCTTAAGGCTGAGGCGGAAAAAGAAATCGCCAAACTACCCCAAGTCTCAGGAGCAGTTGAAGAAAAAATGTCTCTATCGCCAGAACTAAAGAGGGTCCTTGACTACGCTAGTAAAGAGGCAGACCGATATAAAGATGGGTATATCAGCGTCGAGCATTTTCTTTTAGCCTTAATTAGCGTTCGCTCCCAAGCTCAAGAAATTCTCCTTAATTTCAACGTTAGTTATGACCAAACCCAAAAAGCGCTAACCCAAATCCGAGGAAATCAAAAAGTTACAGACGATTTTCCAGAAAGTAAGTACCAAGCCTTAGAAAAGTATAGTCGGGACTTAACAATCTTGGCCAAGCAGGGAAAACTCGATCCTGTTATTGGGCGTGACGAGGAAGTCCGTCGAGTCATGCAAGTTCTTTCTCGGCGAACGAAAAATAACCCCGTTCTAATTGGCGAGCCTGGAGTTGGAAAGACGGCAATCGTGGAAGGCTTAGCGCAACGAATTCTTAGCGGCGACGTCCCGGAAACCTTAAAAAACAAACGTCTTTTGGCTCTAGACATCGGCGCCGTATTAGCCGGCGCTAAGTATCGAGGGGAGTTTGAAGATCGGTTTAAAGCAATCCTTCGAGAAGTTATCGAGTCTGCAGGGAAGATAATTCTTTTTATTGACGAGCTTCATACCGTGGTCGGCGCCGGGGCGGCCGAAGGCGCAGTGGACGCTTCAAATTTGTTAAAACCCGCCTTAGCTCGGGGAGAAATTCATTGTATCGGAGCAACCACTCTCAAAGAGTATCGTGAATCTATTGAAAAGGATGCTGCTTTAGAACGCCGCTTCCAACCTGTCTACGTAGGGGAACCAAGTGTTGAAGACACTGTCGCCATCTTAAGAGGACTAAAGGAAAAATACGAGCTTCACCACGGGGTCCGAATTACTGATTCCGCTATCGTCGCTGCCGCCAACCTATCTAAGCGCTATATCCCCGCTCGTTTTTTGCCAGATAAAGCCGTGGATCTAATTGACGAAGCTACCTCGGCGTTAAAAATGGAAGTTGAGAGTATACCTGCAGAGTTAGACCAGATGAAACGTAAAGTCGTTCAACTAGAAGTTGAAAAACAAGCACTCCAGAAAGAAAAAGACCCGGGTTCCCAAAAACGCCGGGGGGAAATAGAAAAAGATTTAGCTAATCTGAAAGAAAAAGCCGCAGAATTTGAAATGCGTTGGCAGGGCGAAAAAGAAATCTTAACTAAAGTTAGAGTGCTTAATGAAAAACTTGACGATCTAAAATTACAGCTCGAACATGCGGAACGTGAGGCAGACCTTAACAAGGCAGCGGAAATTAAATATGGACTTATCCCCCAGTTAGAAAAAGAGGCCCTCATTGAAAGTCAAAAACTAGCCGAGATCACTAAAAAGGACCGAATTCTGCGCGAAGAGGTTAGTGAAGAGGACATTGCCAAGGTAGTCTCTCGTTGGACGGGCATCCCGGTGACTCGGCTAGTCGAATCGGAGTCCGCCAAGTTAGGGGGTATGGAAGAAGAATTACACAAAAGGGTGGTTGATCAAAATGAAGCGATCAAGGCTGTCTCTAACGCCATTCGACGCCACCGGGCCGGAATTTCTGAAGAAAATAGACCAATCGGTTCCTTTATTTTCTTAGGGCCAACGGGAGTGGGAAAGACCGAGCTGGCCAAAGCCCTCGCTTCCTTTTTGTTCAATGATGATAACGCAATGGTCCGAATCGATATGAGCGAATACATGGAACGCCATTCTGTCGCTCGATTAATTGGCGCTCCCCCCGGATATGTGGGTTTTGAAGAAGGAGGGCAATTAACTGAATTGATAAGGCGCCGTCCTTATGCTGTTGTTTTATTTGATGAGATTGAAAAGGCTCATCCAGAGATCTTTAACACCTTATTACAACTTCTAGATGAAGGTCGACTCACTGATGGCCGCGGCCGAACGGTTGATTTCAAAAACACGGTGATAATCATGACCTCAAATCTAGGTAGTCAGATCATTCAAGAGTACGCGGGAAAAAATGCCGCGATTATGGAAACAGAAGTAATGCAACTGGTAAGAAAAACTTTTAAACCTGAATTTTTAAATCGTCTTGACGACGTGATTATCTTCCACCCTCTAAGTGAAAAACAAATCACTCAAATCGTGGCTCTACAGCTAGAAAAAGTCAAGGAAAGACTAATGGATAAAGAAATCACCCTTAAAATTGATAAGGATGTTGAAGAACTAGTGGCCAAAGAAGGTTTTGACCCTGTTTTTGGAGCCAGGCCGCTAAAAAGAACCATTCAAGAAAAAATTTTAGACGAAATTGCTTTACGCATTATCGAAGGAAAAATTAAGGCTAAACAAACCGTAGAAGCCACATTAAATGAAGGAAAGATTGTTTTCAAAGTGAGATAAAAGAAACCACCCGCAAAAACAGGTGGTTTAGTTGTTTTCTCCCCAGTCTCAAGCGACACCTCTTCTAAAAACCCTTCATAATTTTGTCTATCTCCCTCTCTTCTTCCTTTCGTCGGCGAGCTTGTAGGAATAAACCTAGAATAATCAGTAACATGATGACCAACACAATGCCCACCCCTAAATCCATCTTTTGTCCCTCCCCGCTGGTTTAATTCTCCTTTGACCCTCAACCTAAAGCGAAGTTCCTCCTTAACCTCTACTGAAAGAATAGTAAAACTTCTCCAATATATCAAGCCCTTTTCTTCTCTTGAGCGGCTCTAACCAAGTTTTGGACAAGAACAGCTACCGTAATTGGCCCAACCCCTCCAGGAACTGGGGTAAAGAGGCGGGCCTTGGGAAGAACTGACTGACGATTGACATCGCCTCGAGTTTTGAGCCAATCGCCTTCCTTGTAGGCAGTGGTACCGATATCAACTATGACTACCTCCTCTTTCACCATCTCCCCGGTAATCAGGTCTCTCACACCTGTCGAGGTTATTAGAACATCGGCTTCTTTCGTATAAGAAGAAAGGTCTTTTTCTCGACCATCCAGCAAAATTGGCTTCCCTCCCCCTTCTTTTAACGCCAAGGCGATTGATTGACCTCCCAAAAGGCCTTTCCCAACCACAACTATTTTCTGGCCTTCTAAAGAAACTTGGAAACGATCTAGAACTTCTAAAACTGCCTCTGCCACCGCTGTGTGGGGATTTGGTAAAACCCGAAGGTGATCAACATCCTTTTCCAAAGGGATATTCCTCAAAATCACTTCTGTTCGAAGGTTTTTTGGTAAAGGCAGTTGAACTAAAATCCCGCTTATTTCTTGATCGTGACTTAAGGTGTGAATAATGCTGATCAACTCGGTCTCGGAAACGGTTTCTGGAAAATGGTAAACCCTAACTTTTGCCCCCACCTCTTCTGCCGCCATCTTCTTTTCATTAATGTAAACTTTAGAGGCCTCGTCTTTGCCAACGAAAATGACCGCCAAGACCGGCTTGATCTGACATTCTCTAACTTCTTCTTTTAGTCGCGCTAAAATTTCCGTTTTTATCGCGTGGCCGTTGACAACTAGTGTTTTCATATTTGTTTCGTCGGTGACATTTCTCGCAGCCGTTGGATAATCGGAGGCAAAACCTCCAAAACATAATCCATGTCCTCTGGGCTTGTGTGCCTACCAAGGCTAAAACGTAAAGAGCCGTGGGCAGTTTCTGGAGATAAACCAAGCGCCGTCAACACGTGCGAAGGCTCTAAAGTGCCTGAACTACAAGCGCTGCCTGTGGAAACATAAATTCCTTGCCGATCTAACATTAAAAGGACTGACTCTCCCTCAACCCCTTCAATCGAAAAACTGGCTATGTTGGGAACTCTGTTTTCCCGTGACCCGTTAAGATGAGAATTCGGAACATTTCTTAAAACACCGTCGACTAATTTATCCCTTAATTGAGTAATCTTTTTACCCAATTCTTCTTGGTCCTTTTTCAATAATTCAACGGCCTTAGCTAAACCAATAATGTAGGGTACGTTTTCGGTTCCCGCTCTTGAGCGATATTCCTGACCACCTCCATCTTGCTGGGGAATCCAAGGCGTTCTAGAACGAACGTATAAAACCCCAATTCCTTTCGGGGCGTAAATTTTATGTCCCGCCAAAGCCAACATATCCACTCCCAAACTATCTACCTGACAATCCAAATATCCTGCTCCTTGAACAGCGTCGGTAAAAAAGACGACATTTTTGTTTTTCTCCTTTACTGCCTTACTAATTTCCGAAATGGGTTGGATCGTTCCAATCTCATTATTCACATACATAATCGCCACTAGAATCGTCTGTTCTTTAATTGCCGACTCAACATCACACGCCTTGATAATTCCATCTGAATTGACCGGTAGATAGGTGACCTCAAAACCCAATCTCTGAAGATGCTGGCAAGTATGCAAAACAGCATGATGTTCAAAAGCACTGGTAATAATGTGGGGAGGCTGACCATTAATTAATTTTAGTCGACCTCCTTCTCGGCCTTTAGCCTCAGCGACTCCTTTTATCGCACTGTTAATACTTTCCGTCGCGCACGAAGTGAAAAGTATTTCCTTTGATTTAGCGCCTAAAAAATCAGCGACCACCCGACGGGACTGATCAACTGCTGCTCGAATCTCCTGGCCTAAAGTATAAACACTTGAAGGGTTTCCAAATTTCTCGGTAAAATATGGCCGCATCGCCTCGACTACCTCTGGTTCAACTGGAGTCGTCGCGGCATAATCTAGATATACAAAACGCATGAAAAGCCTCCTTAAAATAATGTCCTCATTATATTTACTCTCCCCTAGTTATGCAAGCTTCAACTTAAGGTTTGAACTTGGATTTGGGCTTTACTTATGATACCTGCTTCATCGCTTGTTTTTCGCCTTGATTTTTTCTCACGCATTCTGAATAAATCGCTTCATAATTTTTGATTGTTTGAGACAGGTCGTGTCGGCGAACAGACTCCAAAGCCCCTTTTCTTAATTCTTCCTGAAGACCCTTACTAGATAAAATTTTGAGTAACTTTTCCGCTAAGTCTGTCTCGCTTTCTGGATTAAATAAATAGCCGTTGACACCATCTTTGATCAACTCTGGTAAAGCAACGCTTTTAGCCCCAATGAGAGGCACTCCGTAAGCCGCGGCTTCCAGGCAAACTAATCCTTGAAGCTCTGATTTTGAAGGCAAAACAAAAACGTCGGCCGCCTGATAATAATCCTTCAACTTTTCCTCTGAGACAAAACCGGAAAAGAACACCTCTTTTAACCTCAACCTTTTAGTTAAGTTTCGTAACGCCAATTCCTCTGGTCCAGTCCCCACTATCAACAGTCCAGTTTTTAGTTTCTTTTCTAATAGAACGAAAGCTTTTAACAAAAAATCGACTCTCTTTTCTTTAGCTAACCGGCCCACAAATAAAATCCAAGGTAAGTCTTCTAACCCTAACCTTCTTCTTGCCTCCTCCTTCGAAAAAACCCGCGGACCAAATTTGGAAAGGTCAATCCCATTAGAGACTGCCGCCGCGTTCTTAAGCGGAACATGTTTCTTCAGAACATCTAAAGCGGTTTGAGTAGGAGCGGTAACATAAGCGCAACGTTGGTAGAAAAAACGGTTGTAGCGCCAAAGCTGAGCGCTAATCAACCCTTCAAATAAACCCCCAAAAGGCAAAAAACCAACCACGTTACCAGGCAAGATATGGTTCGTCGCGACAACGGGAATCTTAACTTTTTTGGCGGCGAAATATCCCGCTATCCCCAAACCAAAAAAGGTGTGAATATGAACTACTTCCGGAGCCTCTTTTTGGATGATCTTTAGAACCCTCATTAAAGCCAGGGGTGAAACGATCATCTCTTTTCTTAAGGGAATGAAAACCGAAGGTAATCGAACCACTTTCAAAAACCCGTTAAATTCAATTTTGGATCTTAAGCCTCCTCCTACCGTTAAAACAACAACTTGATGGCCTAACTTGGCTAAACCAGTAGCTAGGTTAAAAGTGACTGTAGATACCCCCGAAGCATAAGGGGGGTAGACATCGGAAATAATTAAAATCTTCATGTTCTTTCCTTAAGACTTTGATAAATTTCCACCAACCGACTCACGTTATTTTCTAATGAGTAAAACCTTTTTACTCTTTCTCGAGCCGCCTCTCCTAAAGCTTTCCTTTTCTGAGGATTTTCGATCAAGCTCTGAAGAGCCCTCTTAAGTTCTTCTTTTAAGTTACTTAAATTAACGTGTATACCAGCCTCGCCAGTTACCGTCGTATTGGCCTCGATATTCGAAGTAACCGGAGCCAAGCCACAAGACATCGCTTCAAGCAAGGAGATTGACATTCCCTCCACCTCTGAGGGAAGAACAAAGATATCCCCACTTTGAATAATTTGAAGTTTTTGCTTCTGATCTTTGATAAAACCGGTAAAAACGATATTTTCATCCCCCAAAGCTTTTTTCCTCAAACTTCTTTCCGCCAAACCCCCACCCATGATAACTAGTTTTATCTCCTTCGGCAAACCCATTTCTTGAAAGGCTTCAACCAAGCTTTCTACATTCTTACCTGTTTCTACCCGACCGAAGTAAAGAACAATCAGCTTAGCTCCTAGAGCCTGCTTAAAACTTTGCTCGCCCGGCCTGTACTTCTCAACGTCCACCCCGTTGAAAACCACCCGAACTTGTTCTTCCGCCAAACCGTGCCGAACAAAAAAATCCTTCTGTCTTTGAGAAAATGTAATCACCCGACTAACTGAAGTAAAGATTTTGCTGTAGAAAAGATATGACGTCTGCGTCAAGATTCCCCACAAGCTATGATTCGGATTAAAAGGGGCATGAAAGGTAACTACTAAGGGAACCTTAAACTGACGGCAAATTTTGATTAAGGCAAAATCATCCGTGGAAAAAGCTAAATTTGCGTGAACCACATCCGGCTTTAACTCTTTTAGGGTCTGACGGATCCTCGAAGAGCCGTAGCCAATCGAAAAAAGAGGATGGAGAAAACGGCTTGGTAGTTGGACAATCCTAAGGGCAGGCAAATCAACTTTTGCGGCGTAACCCAACCAATAAACTTCGTGGCCTAAGGCGCGAAGCGTCTTAACTACTTCCTGAGAATAGATAAAATCACCGCCAATTGCGTGGTTTTTAGCGTACCAAAGAATTTTCATTTAAGTTTTCGAAGATAATTTCTTTAACCTTCTTGGTCCCTTCTTTCACTTTCAGCAAGCTACTCTTGAGGTGGATATCCCAGCCAACTGCTTTAAACTCATGGTAGTAACGTTTTAAGCCATCTTTTATCGGTTCGTTATGGCCATGATAAACCAACGATTCTGGCTCATAAATGATTTTGTACCCTTGACGTTGGAAATGCCTAGCCCAATCGTAATCTTCACAAATCGAAATTTTTTCATTATACGGATACTCCTCCCAGAGGTCACGGCGAACAACCGCCGACTGACCAGCTAAAATGTGAAAACGGGAATGAACTCGTCTTTTAGAGCCTAGGAGCCCCCAATAAACCGGCATCATGGCTTTCTCCAAAAGATTAACTTTCTCCGGCAACACCCAACGGCTATAAACCCCGGCGACGGTCTCATCATCCAAATCCTTAACCAGGTTTTCTAGCCAAAATTGATTGGCCGGTATCACGTCCCCCGAAAGGCGCACCAAATACTTTCCAGAGGAAGCCTTAATCCCAGTATTGTGGGCAAAAGCGTAGCCAAACTCTTCAGGCTTAATCTTAATAACTTTGACGGGAAATTTTTTCGCCAGCTCTAAGGCCCCGTCGGTTGAGCCAGAGTCGACAATAATAACCTCAAAATCCCTGAACGATTGATTAAAGATAGCGGGAAGGGACTTCTCCAAAAACTTTTTTTGGTTCTTAGTGATAATGATAATCGAAACTAAAGGCTCTCGTCTGCTCATCTTTGACAACTTGGGCAGTAAAAAGTCCCCCGTCCTCCAATTTCAACCCTCTTTATTTTTCCAAAGCACTCCGGGCAAGGTTGGTCAACCTTGCCATAAACCTTAGCCGTTTCCATAAAACGGCCTCTCTCCCCAAAGGCATTAACGTAAGTCTGATCGGAAGCCCCACCCATTTTCAGACCTCGCTCTAGAACTTCTTTAACCGCCTTGTAAAGCCTTTCTACCTCCTCTGCGGACAATTCAACCGCTAAACGTAAGGGGCTGATTCTTGCTTCATAAAGAGCCTCGTTAGCATAAATGTTCCCAATTCCAGCAACAAAGTTCTGATCAAGCAGTAAAGTTTTTATCTTCATTCGGCCTCGCTTTCTTAGACTGTCGTGAAAGTAGTCAAGACTAAACTCCGAAGAAAATGGTTCGGGGCCAAATTCTTTCATAACCTTTAAGGTCTCAACTTCTGAGGTTGGAACCAACTTTACATAACCAAATTTCCGTAAATCGTTGAAGTAAAGAAAAGCTCCATTATCAAAGGTAAAGGTGATATGAGTAGTCTCATTCGGAATAGGCTTATTTAAAGGCGGAATCGGGTGCCCCCCGATTATCTTCCCCCCAGACTTATCCTGGTAGATAAGTTGTCCAGTTAATTTAAGGTGAATTAAAAGGCTTTTATCATTTTCCAAATCAAGGATAAGAATCTTGGCCCGCCGGCGAATGTCCTTAACTTTGGTTCTTACTACTGCTCCTAACCCGCGATCGCCTAATTGAAGCATTTTTGGAACATTAGTCTGAATGTCTGTTATTATTAAACCGACGATTCTTGAAGCCAAACCTCTTCGAATCGTTTCCACTTCCGGCAACTCAGGCATAATAAACCTATTTTAACACTTCTTGGTAAACTTCTAAATACTTGTTTGCTGTTACTTCTAAGGAATGTTCTCTTAAAACAATCTCCCGGCTTCTTTTGCCGAATCGAGCTAGAAGTCTTTTGTCTTTCAAAACCCTCACTATTGCTTCGGCCATCTTGGAAAAATCGTTAGGAGGGAAAAGAAAGCCGTTTTCTTCGTTCTTAATCAGTTCCGGCAGGGCCCCCGCCTTCACTCCGACGACAGGTAAACCCGAAGCCATCGCCTCCAAAACAACAATACTTTGTAATTCTACCGGGGAAGAAATTGCAAAGACACTCGCCAGATTGTATATCAAGGGAAATTCTTCATCCTTCAAAAAACCAGTAAAGGTAACGTTTTTAGATACCCCCAACTTTTTAGTTAGCTTTTTTAAATTATTTTTCTCTGTCCCTTCCCCTGCAATCACAAAATGCGCCTTAATCTCCTTAAGAACTAAGGGAATGGCTCTAACCCAGATTTCCAGTTCCTTTTCCTTGTCTAACCGCCCAGTATAAAGAACCACTAATCCTTTGGGAACTTTCAACTTTTGGCGGAGGCGACGACCATCCTGGCCAGGTCTAAAACTTTCCGTATCTAACCCATTGGAAATTGCCTTTATGGGTCGCGTGATGCAGTTTTTAACGTTAAGCATCTTTACCGCTGTAGGCGTCGGGGCCGTAACAAAATCAGACTGATTATAAAACCAGCGGAAGTACTGCCATAAAAAGGCATTAACGGTGTTGATGGTCGGACCCATAAATTTAAAATTCGCCGAGATGTTTCCCGGAACCGTGTGGCAAGTTGCCACAACCGGAATCTTTTGCCGTCTAGCCACTCGTAAAGCGGACAGCCCAACGCTGAAAGGTAGATTTATGTGAACTACATCCGGAGAAAATTTCTTGATGGTAAAATAAACCCCCACGTAAGGAAAGGGAGAAAAAAACCAGGCCTTAGTTTTCAGAGGTTTAATCGCTCCTTGGCGAAAAATAACCACGTCCCCGTCAACTTCCGTAAAGCTTCGGTGGTCAAAGCTAGGAGCAACTACCCCAACTTCGTGACCTTTGGACGCCAATTGCTTTGTTAAACGGTCTAGGAAAACAGAAACACCGTCAACGTTAGGTTTGTAAGAGTCGGTGACCATTAGTATTCGCATTTTACCCTCAAGATTGGTGTGGTTTAGTCTCCGCCCAATTTTCCCCCGATTTCAACTCTACCACTACTGGGACGGAGAGTTTAATTGATTTCTCCATTTTCTCTCTAACCATCGGCGCCACCAACGCCAATTCTGTTCTTGGCGTTTCCAAAACTAACTCATCGTGAACCTGCATTGTCAACTTAGCCTCCCAACTCCTTTCTTTAATCTCTGAGGCAATTTGAATCATCGCCTCCTTGATAATGTCTGCCGCCGTCCCTTGGACCGGCATATTTATGGCCATCCTTTCTCCCTGGGCCCGAATTCGAGGGTTAGGAGACTTCAACTCTAAAATATAGCGCCGAAAACCTGAGATAGTTTCTAAATAGCCCTTTTCGTAGGCCTCCTTAAGTATCTGAACTTGATACTGCTTAACCTTTGAAAATCGTTGGTAATATTTCTCGATAAACTTTGCCGCCGTTTTAGGATCAATCCGAAGCTCTTGACTTAAGCCAAAGGCACTCATTCCATATAACACCCCAAAATTCACCGTTTTTGCCACCCTTCTTTCATCTTTGGTAACTTGTTCAGCAGATTTATTAAAAATCCAAGAGGCCGTCGTGCTATGAATATCCTTTCCGCAGCGAAAAATCTCTAGAAGGTTGGGGTCTTGAGAGAGATGAGCCATTACCCGGAGTTCGATTTGATTATAGTCCCCCGTCAAAATAACATGATCTGGCGGGGCAATAAAGGCTTGGCGAATTTTTGACCCCCACTCTCCCTTAACGGGAATATTTTGAAGATTTGGGTTACTACAGGAGAGCCTTCCGGTCCGGGTAACGTCTGAATGCCATTGGGGGTGAATTCTGCCGTCCCCAGGGTCAACCAGCTTGGGTAAAGCGTCGACGTAAGTAGACTTTAGTTTAAAGAGTTCCCGATACTGTAAAATAGACTCAACCGCTGGATGGGCTTCCCGAAGAGCCGTTAAAGCCATCACGTCAGTTGAAAGATGGTTCTTCCCCTTCTTGCCGGGAGTCAAACGAAGCTCTCCATATAAAACCTCCGCTAACTGCTTAGGTGAATTAAGGTTAAACTCATGTCCAACTTCCGAGTAAATTTTATTTTCTATCTCTTTAATTCTGACCTCTAAATCAGCCCCAAACCCCTCAAGTATTTGGCAGTCAATCAAAACTCCGGTTCTTTCCATTCCCTTTAAGACCTCCTCTAGGGCCGGTTTGCTGGAAAGATCTGGTTCCGGGGCTTTCTCTATCTTAGGCTGAAAACCGCCGTTAGGTAATCTGGGAATCAAGCTTTTAAACTCAAGCTCTTGGAAAAGCTTTAAGGCTTTTTGACGATTATAATTGCCCAATCGACAGCAAGTTAAGTCAAGTTTTAGCGGCGCTTCCATATCGATCGTCGCAAGCTGTTTAGATAAAACGGCTTCTTCCGCACCTTCCTCCAACATTTTCTTTACTCTCTCAGGCAGCTCAAATAAATGTCGGTAAAGGTTTTCAATAGACTCGTACTGCTGTAAAAGCTTCGTCGCGCTTACTTCTCCAATCCCTCTCACCCCCGGAATGTTATCAGAAGGATCTCCCGCCAGAGCCTTAAAGTCAATTAATTGTCGAGGGGCTAGACCGTACTTTTGTTTTATCTTTACTTCATCATAAATAACTACGTCTGAGTAAGACTTTCCCGGCGCGTAAACTTTTACTCTTGGTCTAACTAACTGAAAAGTATCCCGATCACCGGTGACTATATAGATTTCTAAGTTTTCAATGCCGTTTTCAGTTGCTTGTTTCACCAAAGTTCCAATTAAATCATCAGCCTCGTACCCATCCATCTCGAAAACAGGAATGCTCAAAGCGTCCACAACTTCCTTTACCTTTTCTAATTGAGCGTAAAGTTCATCCGGGGCCTTAATCCGGTGGGATTTGTAACCGGTGTATTGGGCGTGACGAAAAGTTGGAGCTGCTCGATCAAAGGTGACCGCCACATAATCAGGTTTAATATCCTCCAACACCCGAAGCAACATCATTGAAAAACCATAAACCGCGTTAACCAATTCTCCTCTTGAAGTGGTCAAAGGAGGTAAGGCGTGAAAAGCCCGGTGCAGCAGCGCATGGCCATCAACCAAGACAAAAGTCTCTTTCATAACTTTATTTTACTTTATACCTAAGTTGGGAGCAAGATTAGTTTGCGGTTTTTGCGGGAGCAGTCTCTAATAAAGCCTCAAAATCAGGACCCTCAAGGGTTTCTTTTTTCATTAATTCCTCAGCGATCATATCAAGTTTATCCTTATTTTCTCTTAAAATCGTTTTCGCCCGCTCAAAACAGGTGTCAATAATCTTTTTGACTTGATTATCAACTTTTGAAGCTAATTCTTCGGAATAACCTTTTACTTCACCCAGCTCTCTTGCAACCCAAGGCGCTTCTTCTTTAAATCCAATTGCCACCGGACCTAGGTCGCTCATGCCGTAATCAGTAACCATCTTTCGGGCAATTTGAGTGGCTTTTTCAATGTCTGAGGAAGCTCCAACGGTAAACTCTTTAAACTCAATCTCCTCTGCCGCTCGACCTCCTAATAAAGAGGCGATCATTTCTTCAAGACGGGTTTTGGTTTCGTTGTAACGATCGACCGCCGGAGGAATCATGGTAAAACCGAGAGCCATACCCCGAGAAACAATCGAAACTCGATGAACTGGATCCATATGGGGAAGCATTTTGGTTACTAACGCGTGCCCAGCTTCATGATAAGCTGTTAACTTACGATCTTCCTCGGATTGCAAACGTTTCTTTTCTGGTCCTAGTTTTACTTTTAACGCCGCTTCTTCCAGATCTTTTCCATCAATGGCTCCTTTTCCTTGCCGGGCGGCAAAAATTGCCGCCTCGTTTAACATATTTTCAATATCCGCACCCGAAAAACCTACCGTCCGGCGGGCAAGCCTTTCAAGATCCACATCGGAAGTTAACGGTTTATTGCGGGCGTGGATTCCCAATATTGATTTTCGCCCTTCTATGTCGGGCAGATCAATTGCCACCCGTCGATCGAATCGTCCTGGGCGAACTAAGGCTGGATCCAGCATATCAGGACGGTTTGTCGCGGCCATAACGATTACGTTGGCATTAGGCTCAAACCCATCCATTTCCACTAAAATTTGATTTAGCGTCTGCTCTCTCTCATCATGCCCTCCGCCCAAACCCAAACCTCTCTGCCGACCGATACTATCAACTTCGTCAATAAATATTATTGAAGGAGCCGCCTTTTTTGCTGTATCGAATAGATCTCTTACTCTACTAGCCCCCACCCCCACTAACATCTCCATAAACTCGGAGCCGGCAATAGAAAAGAAAGCCACGCCAGCCTCTCCAGCGACTGCTCTAGCTAGAAGAGTCTTCCCCACTCCCGCGGGGCCGACAAGAAGAACTCCCTTGGGAATCTTTGCCCCGAGAGTCCGAAACTTGTCAGGAGTCTTGAGAAACTGAACTACTTCTTGAAGTTCTTGTTTGGCCTCATCTACTCCGGCGACATCAGTAAATTTAATTTGGGGTAAGTTTTTGGAAAACGTTTTTGCTTTTGATTTCGTAAACGAGAAGAGGGAGTCCCCGGCAACTCTTGCCTGGCGAATCAAGAAGTAAAAAATTAAAATCATAACCACAATGGGTAAAAATAAGTTTAGTAAACCAAGCCAGGCTTCACCAGCAGAGTTATCCTTAACTGTTAAGGGAATATCTTGAGGACTAATACCAGCGGCTTCAAGGGTCTTGACGAAACTTTCTCCTTTCTCCTTTCGGGAGACAATCGTGCTGCCATCGTTTAGCTCAATCCGAATCGTATCTCCGTCTACCACCACCTTTTTTTCTTCCCCTTCTTTAATTATGGTTAAGGCTTCGGAAAGGGGTTTCTCGTTTTCCTTTTGGTTAGAGCCAAAAATCCCAAAAAACAAAGTAAAACCAACAATGACGATCAGAGCGTAAAAAAGAAAACTTTTGACCCATTCTCTTGGTTTCAATTTTTTATTTTTATTAGTTGCCATTACACTCAATCCTTTTTAAAACCAGACTACTTCTAGTAAGAATTTACTGGGAAATTATACCAAAGGATAAATCCAAAGTAAAGCAAGGAACAGCACTTACGCCTCTTCTCTACAATCACTTCTTTCTAAAGTCAGCCAAACTTTGTAGTCCCATCGCCTCTTTGGCTAAATCCAATGTTTTTTGTGCTTCCTGACGTGCCCTCTCAGAACCATCTAAAATTATCTTTTCCACCAAATCGGGTGTTTCCTCGAACTTCCCCCTTCTTGTTCGAATAGGGTTAAGAAAGTTTTCTAACGCTTCTATGAGCCTCTCTTTAACCTCCACATCCCCAACTTTACCTTTCCGATAACGTTCCTTTAAGTCTTTTACTTCCTCCTCATTTTTATTAAACGCTTCATGGTAGATAAAGACAGGGTTTCCTTCGACATGTCCTGGGTCCGTTGAACGGAGACGGGTTGGATCAGTATACATCCTCATTACTTTTTCCCTTACTTCCTTTGGGGCGTCACTAAGGTAGATTGCGTTATCTAAGCTTTTGCTCATTTTCGCTTTCCCGTCAATTCCTGGCAGGGTTGGAATTTCTCCAATCAGCGCCTCGGGAAGAGGAAATACCTCCTTGTAAAGGCTGTTAAAGCGCATCGCCACCTCTCGAGTTAATTCCACATGAGAGGCTTGGTCTTTGCCGACTGGAACAAGATTTGCCCGAACCATCAAGATATCGGCCGCCTGAAGAACAGGATAGCTTAGCAGACCCAAAGAAGCCGTTTCAATTTTTAAATCCCCCATTACTTCCTTTAAGGTTGGTACTCTTTGTAAGCGCGGAACGCTAACTAGCATGCTAAAGATTGTAAAGAGTTCCGTCACTTGAGGGACTAAAGATTGTAGGTAAATTACACATTTTCTAGGATCTATGCCCACGCTGAGATAGTCAAGCACTAAATCACGAATGTTGGGCTTAACTTGCTTCAAATCCTGATACTTTGTCGTCAGCATGTGAAGATCAGCAATAATGAAAAAACAATCAAACTCCTCTTGCAATCTGACCCGATTCTTCAGCGTTCCGACATAGTGGCCCAGATGAAGTTTCCCCGTCGGCCGATCTCCAGTTAAAATTCGTTTCTTCATAAACCCTCCTAAAGGTTATCTTAATTTAAGATTATACGCTAATAAATAGGGCAGGAGAAGTTGTTCTCATGTTCTCCTGCCCCCACCGGCTTTGTCCTGACCAGATCTTAAGAATGTTCTTCTGAATTTACCCCCGAATACGGTTCATCCTCCACAATCCTCTCCTGCTCCTTAACTGTTCTTGATTGATCTCTGCTTCCCTCACTCTCATTTTTCCTCCTCCTCCCTTGTTTATTCAGTAGACCAAATCTCTTCTCCAATTCGTCTCGGTCCGGGCCCCAGGTCATCTCCTCCTCCTACTTGTAAATGAAAAACCTCGTCTGTGTCTATCCAGGCCTAACCTGAATAAACAAGGACGAGGTTTCACTCGTGTTGCCACCTTGCTTTCGTTTTGAACAAAAAACGCCCGACTTATAGACGGACGCTGACATCGACGCTCAAAACGCTCCTTAAACTGACTCCGATATCCGACATCAGCTGACCTTTTGATTACGGAAGGTTTCCGAAGAAGACTACTTTCTCCATTTTGGAGATGATTCACCTTCTCAGCTCGCTGGGCCCATTCTCCCAGCTCAAATGCTTTTAAAATATTTAATTAAGTCCTTTATATCACACTTAAGTCTGCCTGTCAAACTCTCTACACTAACGCACTCTTGTTCCGGGGAGAACCTCGGAAAGAACAGTTAGGCAAACCGGCTTTTCCGAAGTATCCGCGCATAGCAGCATCCCCTGAGACTCCAGGCCCATTATTTTCCGCGGCTCTAGATTGGCCACAATGATGACGCTTTGGCCAACCAGCTCTTCTGCCGCATAAGAAACGGCTAAGCCAGCTAAGATTTGTCTTCTTTCTTCACCTAAGTCAATCTCCAAACGCAGTAGTTTTTCGGAACCTGCCACTCCTTCGGCCCGTAAGACTTTCCCAACTCTTAAATCCACTTTTTGAAACTGTTCAAAAGAGATTTTCTCTAACATCCGTTATCCTAAAAAATAATGTCTAAAGTTTGGCCAAACCGGAAAATTGAGCTAGGCAACTTTAGTTTGGTGACAGGGGGGAGATTCGAACTCCCGGCCAAGAGCTTATGAGTCTCCTGCTCTACCACTGAGCTACCCTGTCCCAGGAAGTAATAGGTAATTATGCAAAGCAGGTACTAGGGGAAATTCCAAAACTTTGTCCTGACTACAAACTTTAGAAATTAGAAAGTAGTAAGTAGAAAATAGAAAATAGTTAAGACTACTAATTTCTACTTTCTAGATTCTATTTTCTCCGAATCTTGGTTGCGGGTGCCGGACTCGAACCGGCTTAAGCGAGATTATGAGCCTCGCGGGATGCCTAACCCCCCACCCGCGTCGATACTGCCATATTCTACCATCTCAAAGTTCTTTAGTCAAACGAACTCAAAAAAAGATCAAACCACTTTTTCCAATTAGGCATTTCCACTACCTCGGGACTTATTTCTTTATCCTTAACAGTAATTTTTGGCATTACTACCACCGTTTCTTCTGGTCGACCTAAATTAAGTTTCTCTCGAGCTTCTTTTTCGACAAAATAATCACTTTGGCGAAAAGCCAGTTCTTCTTCCAACCTTTTATTCTCAGCCTTCACCTCCCTTAATCTGTTCTCAGATTCTTCCAACCGCGAGCTACTCTGATAAGAATCCCACACCCCTCGAGCCAAACTTACTACAAGGTAAAGACCTAAAATGATTAGTAAAATCCGCAAAAGAGTTTGTTTCATCGCCTTTCGATTATATACTCATTTAGCCTGCGGGTGCAACTCTGGTCAATTGTTTGAGGGCCGCACTTTAGTCACATTAGATTAACCACAAGTAAGAAATTTAAAAGCCCCATAGTAGTGTTGACAAGTATTTTTTGTTATGTTATAATTGCGCTTGTATGATTTCGGTTGAAGAAGCCCACCAAAAATTTGTTGAACACCTTAAGAGTCAGTCGCGTTCCAGCGCGACTGTTTTAGCCTATGGAAAAGATATTGAACAACTTAAAGAGTTTGTCAGCCAAATAAATAAATATCACGTTCATGAAGTAGAAGTAAAAGACCTTCGCAGCTTTATGAATAAACTTTCTAAGGAAGGTTATACCCCCAAAAGTATTTCTCGCAAGACCAATTCAACTAAAACCTTTTTTAGATTTTTAAAAATTAACGAGTTTATCACTGATGACCCCGCTCTTCTTTTAGAACACCCGAAATTTGAAGTCAAACCTCCTCGAATTTTAACTAAAACCGAGTACCGCGCCCTTAGAGATGCCGCAAGAAACGACGTGAGAACCTCGGCAATTCTGGAAATCCTTCTTCAGACGGGAATAAGAATCGGGGAGGTTGCCAATCTTACTTTAGTGGACATCAAGTGGGGCCAGGGTAATAAACCAGGCGAACTATATATTAAACCGCAAGAATCCCACGGCGAAAGATCCGTCCCACTAAACAAAGCCGCGGAAATGTCTCTGAAAAAATACTTAGAGGTGAGACCAAGCAGCGAAAATCCCCAGGTATTTATTACTAAAACCGGACGCTCTCTACTCGTTAGAAACATCCGCACGGCCATTGACCGCTATTTTAGAATTGCCGGTATTAAAGATGCAAAGGTAAATGATCTTCGCCATACTTTCGTCGCGCACCATTTAATGATGGGAGCTTCTTTGGTAGTGGTTTCAAAACTTGCCGGGCATAAAAGACTCGCAACTACCGAAAAGTACCTTGATCTCATCAAAGAAAGGCCCGAAGAACCAGTCAAGTTAGAAGAACTTTAAATAAATTACTCAGCCCCCCCCAAATAACTTTCAAAAAACCAACCTCCAGCAGCAAACTGATAACCAAATTAATGGTTAAGTGTAAGTCCCACCTTCTAAGCACAAGAGTGCACCTTCCACATTATCTTAATCTTGTACCTATGGTGGGACCGGGTGGATTCGAACCACCGAACCTTCACTTTATAAGAGTGCTGCTCTACCGCTGAGCTACGATCCCATTTTCGCCAGATATAAGAACATAAACTTCTTTTTGCTCCTCAGCTTCGCTGAGTCACAAAATAAGAGTGCTGCTCTACCGCTGAGCTACGATCCCTTGTAACAAAAGAGAACTAAAAGTATTCCTCTATCGCTGCAAATTATATCATTCAACGGTTTCTCCCGCAAGAAATAGCCATAAAAACTCATCTTATCGTTATTCAAACACGAAACTCGCTCCTTTAAGGAGCGAGTTTCGTAAAGGCGTTATTAATCCCCTAAGAGATTGTAACCATAACCTAGAGGGCGAAGGTTATTGGTGTGGCGCTCTTAGTTTCCGTCCACCGGAAATCAAGCTAAGCTTGATGGATTTCGTTTTCTAAATCTACATGCATGCATGCATGATGTGTCACCATAGCACCATTTTAAAAACATTGCAACAATCAAACCTTCGTCTCTTAATTCTTAATTAGCAAAGTTTTGAGTAAACATTATGCCGCTACTTCCTCCATCGATCACCCCGATCCCTAACCGACCAAACTCGCTCCTCAAAATATTCTCTCGATGTCCAGGGCTATTCATCAAACCTTGATGAGCAACTTCTAGCGTCGGGGCGTAGGCCAGGTTTTCCCCCGCAACTTCAAAGGTCACCCCTCCCTCAAGCATCCGATCAAAAGGAGAAAGGTTATCAGGATTATAATGGGAAAAGTAACCCCGCTCAAACATATCTCGGCTATGCTTTCTCGCCACTTCCGTCAATCCGGGATCCCATTCCAAAGGCGCTAATCCCTCCTTAGCCCTCTCTTCATTAACCAAAGTAAGCATTCCTCTTTCAATTTCCTCATTAACCGATAACTGTAGGCTTGGCGGAAAATTTAACGCAACTGTTTCCCCAGAAATCGGCTTGGGATTAAAAAGATGGGCTAGATTCTTCGTCGGTAGTTGATGAATAAAACGCTCTAACGCCGGCTCCATCGTGTGTGTTTGGGAAAGAACGTTTTTTCCCCACCAAGAGGCTTCGACCGGCTTTCTAATTCCAAGGCCAAAAGGAAGGATTAAGGGCAAAAGAGTGAATACAACAACGAGAAATAAACCAATTACCAAGGAAGGAAAAACGCCCAACATTCGATCAAAAAACCTTAAAGGCGTTAGCGATAAAAAAAGTTTAGAAAACAACTTATAAAGAAAAGAAAGAAAATAACCTCCCAAAAAACCAGTAAGAATTAGTAAACCAAAAAAACTGACTAGCTGGCTTAAGTTTTGCCCTAAACGTAAATAGTTTGCGAAGAAGTCCCCTAAAGCCGGGTAATACAAAAGGGAAACAAAAAGGGAAATAACCGTACTAATAAAATTCAAAAGACCGCCAAAAAAACCCGTTTCTAACCCCTGCCAAATGAAGTAGATCAAAACCAAGCCAATCAGTAAGTCAATAAAATTAAACATAATCTTACCTCTTGAAACGCTTCACATCGACAACTTAGACTAAACTAGGTTTTGCTCAAACCACCCTAAAGAAATAGGCTCAAGACTAAAAAACTTGAGCCCTCAGTATATTGTTCCCCTGATGCGTTTCGTTAAACAGATCTCGAAGAAGAGCCTTCGCACCCGCGACCACCGAACTAGAAAACCCCTCCTCTTGGATCTCTTTCTCCATCTCCTTGAAAGTCTTGGGGTCGTTGTCCAGATACGGTCTCTCCTTTCCATTGAGGAAGACGTCAATTAGATCTGCCGCCCCAACAATTTGAGCATAGATTGTCGGCTCCTCAGAGCCCTCAGGATACCCCTTTCCGCCCAAACGTTTGTGATGAAAACGGATCGCCTTAACTACTTCCTCAAGGCTTAGGGGATCTAGACAGCCTTCCAACAAACCTCTTACAGCGTCTGCGCCCAAACCCGGATGTAAACGCACCGCCTTCATCTGCGAAGAAGTTAGCTCTCCTGATTTCTGAAAGACACTAAGATCCTGCCACTTTCCCAAATCGTGATAATTGCCAGCAAATAAGGCAATTATTTGATCTTCTCCAACCAGGTCAGCAACTTCTGCCGCAAACATACCCACACGTCGCATGTGATTTGTCAACCAGGTTAATCCACCAACAGTCTGAACTTGATCGAGTCCTCCCAGCCTTGGAAGCGCCGATTCCCTCCTCAAAGGTCCCAACACCTTCCTCCCCAGAATTAAAATCTCTACAACAAGATTGTATCAATACTTGATAGTATTAGTCAAGGTTTTTTTATCCGTCAGTTTGCTGGCAAAAGAATCTTGGAAAAAACGTCCAGAGGAAATAAGGAGGACCAAATACTTTGCTGGGAAAAAAACAACCACCAAAACACGTTCAAAATGATGATTAAGTTAAACCAGGCCAAAAGTTGAATCACCGCCATAAGAAAGGGGGGCTTATGAACCATTAGCTGAAACCAAAACTTATTTTCCTTGTGGTGCAAGTAGTTAGGCAAGTAACGATAGGTAAACCACCAGGAAAGATAGCAGCTTGATAAGACCAAAGACCAAGAAAGGAAAAAGTTAGTTAGGGTCAAAAACAACTTAGCCGGTAGAAAAAACTCACTCAAAGGATTCTCTCAAGTGTTATGAAGCCGATTCTTTACTGAGTAAAGAATCGATTTCCCTCTTAAACGCTTCAAAAGGACGGCCCCCCTCGTATTTTTTCCCGTTAATGAAAAAAGTCGGGGTTGCTCTTACTCCTGCTTTATCCCCATCTTCATAGTCTCTGTTGATTTTATCCTTAAACTTACCAGAATTTAGGGAATCCCTAAACTTGGCCAGATCTAACCCTAGTTCTTGAGCCAAATTCTCGAAAACAGCCTCATTTAAATTTGTCTGATTAGCAAAAATCAAACTCTTCATTTCCCAAAACTTCCCTTGTTCCCCGGCCGCTTCTGCTGCCTCCGCAGCTTTAAAGGCGTATTGATGTTGCTTCAAAGGAAAGTGCCGGTAAACAAACTTAATCCTCTCTCCATATTGACTAATCAACTGAGAAACTGTCCCTTCTACCGTGGCGCAGGCGGGGCACTCAAAATCGGAAAACTCAACTATCACCACCTTGGCCTCCTGGCTACCTTTAAACCAACTATCTTCCCGGACAAGCACTTCTTCGCTTGGTAAATTTTCCGTTTCGTTACTGCAACCTGCCAGCAGTAACCCGCTTAAAATTAGCAAACTAACTGTTAAAAAAACCTTTGTGTTTAAATAACGTCTTATATCCATATTCTTCTCATTTTAACATAGGTTGTAATAATTGGAAACAAAATTATGACTGCCCCGCTTCCTCCAAAGCCTTTCGAAACCCATTTGGATTAGGAACCTTTTCAAAAGTAATCGGTTCCACCCTGGAAGAAGTCTCAAAGGTTACCGTCACGTCGCCGTAACCAAGATATCGGCCAGGTAGAGGAACTTTAACCTCAATGCTGGTTTCCTTCGCCGAGTCGGTGATCACCTCCCTCTCCCACTCAATATCCGAACCCGCCAGGTTGACAACGGCAATCTTTTTGTTGGTAACAACGTACAGATAGTCTTTCCAATCCTGGTAGGATTTATAGCCATAAGCAATTAGGACAACTACAACAAGGAGGAAAGAAACTAACAGCAAGATGAAAGAAAACAAACCAAAGGTTAAAGAAAAAATAAGTAAAATTAAAAAAAATATAACGAGACCCAAAGTCAAAAGAGCTTGAGGCAAAAGAACGACCCAGTGCTGTCTTCTCACACTGACAATTTCTTCCCCCTTCAAGGCCAAAATTAAAGACTTTAATTTTTCTGGAATCTTCTCGGAAAATTTATCTTTCAGATTAAGGCCAAAGTTTTTCGTTGGTATTTTCATCTTCGAGGCTAATAGCTAAAACAGGACACGCTTTCGCGGCGGCTAAAATTGTTTGATCATCGTTTCCGGAAGGGTTAAGCACTACCGCTTTTCCTTCTTCATCTAATTGAAAGGTCTCCGGAGCAACACCGATACAACTCGCATTTCCAATACAAATGTTTCGATCAACAGTTACTTTCATAAGCCCTCCTAAAACAGCTTCCTTCTTCCTAAACGCCCGTTTTGGTTATCAATCTATAACTTTCTAATATTTACTATTCTTAAACCAATCAATTAGTTGGGTAATAAATTGAAAATAATGATCCCCCATTTCCACATCAAAGCTTAACTCAACTCTTTCTAACCCCCAATCGATTAGTCCCCCAGACCAGTGAGAGTTTAGATCCATGGCCAGAGCCGCCACGTTCCCCCGGCCGTAGCTTCCAGTCACCAAAAGAGGAATGCTTTCAGCACGAGTAATGTAATTACTACCATTATACACAACTTTGCTCCCTGATAAAACCACCAGGCTACCCGTTTTAGGGCTAAAGTCGTTATAACCACAAATAATCGGGGGTTTAGCTAAATTTAGACGCTGAATAATAGGATGATCTGTTTCCTTTCTCAAAAAAACTCCCTGATAGCAGCAAATTCGATCATCTTTCTTTCTTAGGGTCACCGGCAAAATCTCTTCTAATAGGGAGCCTTGATAAAAACCGTCCTTACCCGTAAAGGAGCTCTTGCCTCCAGTCATAAGTAAACCTGACCCCTCCTCAACACTTTTCTTAATAAAGTCAAGGCTACTTAAGCTTAGATTTTCATGAGGGTATCCGTTAAAGATGTATAGATCGTACCTTTCATCTAAATTTTTTAGGGTGTCCTTCGCGCTCACTTGCTGAAAATCGTAGCGTTGAAAATCAAATATCCTCTTAAGGTAAGAAGAATTATTGGCGTGGTCTGTAAGAAACAATATTTTCATAAGCAGCTGATAAAAAGTTAAGGACTAGTGACTAACTATCTAATTAATTATTATAATATTAATATCATCTTTTGTTATAATATAAATAACACACTGAAAGAAAAATTGCAAGGGGTTAATCTTAATCCCACTCTCCCTTAATCAGCGGTTTAATTGGGTAGTCGGCTCGATCTATCTTCAGATCATTAAAAACTTCCGCCGAATTGAGGTTTTCCTCTTCCCGGTCCAATTCTCTTTCCAACCCTTCGCTTTCTAGCTTTTTAGGCGTTGTTTTAAGAACAAACGTCACGTTTGGGTAATTAAAAAAATCGGGGTTGTCCGGACTGATAAAGTCCTGGCGATCAAACTTGCTAGCTAAATATCCCGGCAGCGGAGGTTTATCTTTGATTTCTAGAAACCCTTCGGAAAGGGAACCGGGATTTTTCACCCGCAACCTAAAGGCGCCTTGAGAAAATAAATTAAAATCGCGTTGAACGGACTCAACTCTTTTCGGTAATTCTAAAAGATAAATCAGCCAAGTCTCCTCTTTCTTCCTAATTAAACCGTAGCGCCCCTCACCAACCGGACGGGCCTCTTCGACTGTAACCACCCTTCTCTCTTGCTGAAGCTCCAATATTTTAGATTCCAAATGGCGTTTGATCTCCTCCGCATTTCGGGTAACCATTTCCGTAAACACCTCGACCGCTTCTCCCCCTTTTCTGGGAAGAGACTTCTGCCAACTGATTAATAGACGGTAAATTTCCTGGTCTTGCGGCTTCAAAACTAAATAAAAATGGTCTATTTCCTCCAAACCGCCCACCTCCCAAACCCCCTCCTTCGGACGGACAAAAAAATAAATATCTCCCTTTTCCAAAATTTGATACACCTAAGTCTCCTTTTGGACAACCTCTACTTCTCCGGAGGATTTAATAACTTCAAAACGGCTCTGGCCGTTTTCTTGAAAAAACATCAGATCTACTTTTTCTTCGCCAACCTTTAGACTCCTTAGGGTTACGTCGGGCAACCAATCAGGAAGAGAGGGATCAACAACTAATTTCTTATTTTCCGCGTCCGGCTCCAATCCTAAAATAGCTCGAAGCAGTAAAAAAATACTTCCCGCCGCCCAAGCTTGTGGTAAATTAGCCTCGATATAAAGGACGGGGAAACTGTAGCTTTCCCGTTCCACCCCGGCAAAAAGCTCCGGCATCATCGAACTTTCCAAGCGGTCGGAAGCGGCAAAAATACCCTCGGCAATTTTATTTACCTCCTCCCAGTAACCATATTTTTTGAAACCGTAGGCAATGAGAGCGTTGTCATGAGGCCAAACCGAGCCTCGGTGATAAGAAACCGGGTTAAAGGCCGGATTCTTATTGCTCAAAGTCCGAATTCCCCAGCCGGAAAAGATATCTTTTTTCATCAAGCGCCTCACCACCGCCTCAGCTCGATCTCCCGGAACGATTCCAGACCAAAGTAAGTGGCCCGGATTCGAGGCGACAGTGGTAATAGGCAACTTTTTGTTATTCAGGCCAAAGGCGTAATATCCCTCACTTTCAACCCAAAAACTCTCATTAAACCGGTCGCGGAGATTAATCGCGTGGTTGACTAACCCACCTACTTTCTCCGAATATCCCAAAATTTTATAAATCTCGGCCATTTTCATTAACGCGTCGTAGTAGTATCCCTGGACTTCAGATAAAGTAATGGGCGTATCAACAACTATCCCGCTTGGATAAACGATCGCGTCCCAAGAATCCTTCCAGCCTTGATTGCGGTAACCCTGAGGAGAGCGTGTTTGATATTCGATAAAACCGTCTCCATCAAAATCTCCCCAATTCGCCGCCCATTCCAAACATCTTTCAGCCACAGGCAAATGTTTTTCTAAAATACTTTTTTCCCCACAAAACCTGTAGGCTTCAAATAAAGCAATAACGTAAAGTAAAGAGCCGTCCACCGAGCCATAGTAGGGATCGTAAGGAATAGTCCTTAGCGCTGTCAGCTCCCCCACTCTAATTTCATGAGGAATCTTTCCCGGCTCCTCGTCTCGCCAATTATCAACCACCTTCCCTTGGAGTTTGCCTAATTCTTCCAAAACGCTTAGGGCAAAGGGCGGATATAGAGTAAGAATCTCAAACGAAGTAATTAAAGAATCACGACCGAACAGGGTGGCAAACCAAGGCACTCCTGCCGCGGGAACCCAAGGAGACTGATAAGAGGTTAGGCGAAGAGAACCCAGATCGGTCACCGCTTGATTATAAGCATTCTCCACTGTTCGATTGGAAGAGTTGATTTTCGTAATCTCCCCCTGCCAGGTTTTGAATTGTTTATCCATAATCTCAAAGGTTTTCTCTCGAACTTCTTCGCAGGGATAAAAAGTCTGAGTTGCTTCCTCAAAGGTCGCCTCCATACAAGAATGCCACCTTTCCTTTGGCCGAAGAGTAATATTAAAGGTAATTTCCCCATTATTGTAGTGGGGCGGCGTTTCGCTACTTCTCGCGTAAAAATTTAAGCGTCGATGAAAGCCTTGATTTTCATAATTTAAAACTAACCTTTGCTCCTTATCTTCCCAATAACTGTCAATAATTCTCTTTCGAATCTTTTCCCCTCGAACTTCAAAAATATCGGCAAAATCTGCTCTCACCTCAAGGCTCAGCTGGATAGTTAACTCCTCTCCGCTGTAATTATTTAAGTCGTAATCCTCGTGCAGCCCCCCTCCGACAAAACGAGACAGCCGAAGCATAATCACATCTTCAGGAATTTCTCCCTCGTAAGTCACTATTCTGGGATTAGTGAAATAGTATAAAGAAGAATAGTAGTCAATCCAGCTAGAATTAAGCAGTTTAAATTCTCGACCGTTAATAAGAAATTGATAAAAGGAAATGTAGCGAGTATCTTTCTCAAATAAACCCGTTTGTCTTAGAGTACCAATCTTTCCATTTTTGTCTGTAATTAAAAAGTTAGTGCCGTTGTTGATAGTCACTAACTGAGGACTTACGCTTATTTTTTTCATTTTTCGCAACCCAACTCGTTTAACTGACAAAACCTGCCGGAAGTTCGCTTTTTACCCGGAACGTTTTTTCTTACGTTTTTTCGCCACGACCACCTCATCCTTCAAACCCTTCGGCACGTCCTTTTTATCTCCTTTGGAAACAACCGTAACATTTTCGCCAAGTCTTTGTCCCGTCATCCCCACTCCCGCGCGACCAGCCTCTAAATCACCCACTTGTTCAGGGGTAGAAGGCACCTTTTTTACTTTTTCCTTACCGGTCAAAGGCGTGCCTTTTTCCTTCAAAGATTCGCTCTCTTCGTTAGAAAAAAGGGCTGAGCCTTTCTTTACCATCAAAACCTCCTAAATAGTTGTAAAATAAATGTTAATTCGTCAAACTCAAAACTTAGTTTATAAAAGCGGCACCTATACTTAGGGAAATAAAAACAAAAGTGGAATCAAGTGCTGTTTCGTTAATTTAGCACAGGTAAAAACAAGCTGTAAATAAACGACCACTTTGCGAGAGGAACTTAATCTTGGATAGCCGCCGCGACCACCTTAACCACCTCAGGATTAAACATGGAAGGAATAATTTCCTCTGGGGTGGGCTGTTTTATCAAGTTGGCCAAAGCGTGACTAACCTTTATTTTCATTTCTTCGGTGATCCGAGACACACGCTGATCCAACGCTCCTCGGAAAACACCAGGAAAAACTAAAGAGTTATTTATTTGGTTTGGAAAATCGCTTCTCCCCGTGGCTACCACCGCCGCGCCGCTCTGATAGGCTAATTCGGGCATTATCTCCGGAACGGGATTAGCCAAAGCGAAGATTATTGAACGCTTAGCCATCGCTTGGATATGAAGGGGGAAAAGGGTGTTCGAACGCGACACGCCGATAAAAACATCAGCCCCTTTTACCGCTTCGGCCAAAGATCCTGATAATTGCTCCTGATTGGTAACTTTGGCTAACTCCTCTTTATAGGATTCTAGCCCCACTCTCTCCTTTGAAATAATTCCCTTGCTGTCTAAAACAATTATTTTCCTCGCCCCGGCTTTGAGTAAAAGCTTTACTGTCGCAACTCCCGCGGGGCCAGCCCCACTGACCACGATTTTAATCTCTGAGATTTTTTTCTCCACCACCCTCAAAGCGTTTAACAAAGCCGCCAGGACGACCATGGCCGTTCCGTGCTGGTCATCATGCATCACTGGAATAGTTAATTCATTTTTTAGTCTTTCTTCAATTTCAAAGCAACGAGGAGCGGAAATGTCTTCCAAGTTTATCCCGCCGAAAGTCGGAGCAATCGCCTCGACCACTCTAATAATTTCTTCCGAATCTTGAGTCGCTAAAACAATCGGAAAAGCGTCCAAACCTCCAAACTTTTTAAATATTAGGCATTTACCTTCCATTACCGGCAAAGCCCCTTCCGGTCCAAGATTACCCAGACCTAAAACCGCCGAACCATCCGAAACCACGGCCACACTATTCCCTTTCATGGTCAGATTCCAAGCTTCCTCTGGTTTTTCTGCCACCACCTTACTAACCGCACCCACCCCGGGGGTGTATAAAAGGGACAAGTCTTTTCTGGTTTGGAGAGGCACCTTACTGGAAACGGCTAGCTTCCCCCGATGCAAGCGATGAACTTCTACCGCCTCTTCTTGAAGCTCCTGGAAGTCAACTGTCTTGACTTTGAAACACTGTTCTAATGATTTGTTCCTCTTTCTCATAAAGGCATTATACCCAGGATTAAAAATGAAAGGCAAGCTAACAGAGCTTGCCTTTTCAAAAAGCTGATCTTTCTTTTTCAATCAAGTGCGGCGTCGTCCGAATAATTTCTTGGGCCACTTCCCATAAAGCCTCTTTTCCCGAACAGACCCGATCAATCTCTTTACCTAGCTTCTGATGGGCTTCTAAACGACTTATCCTCTGAGAAAAGCCAACGAATCTACCCTCACCTACCTCAATCACTAAATAACCTTCTGCTTCACAGCCGCAGTCTCGATAAGGACCCACTAGATACAGGCCGTCACCTAGACTATGGGGAAGTAAATTCCCAGGAGAAAAAATCTCTGGTCTCAAACTTCCATTAGAAGGAAACCACTTCACCGCCACGTCAGTAAAAGGATGCGGACTGCGGCGGCCAATTATTTTCCCGCAACCTGGACAAGGACCCCTAAAGTACGTATACATCTCGCCCCCTTTCCAATGTCTCTCCTCTAATATTTTGTCCTAACATAAAAACCTTAGGACCTAGAAGCGAAATTTAGTTAAAAACGGATCAGAATCAACATTAGGATTATTAGATATGATAAACTCCAACCAATGGTCCAGGCTAGTAGACTAAAGGCTTCTCGATATCGCTTCTCCCAGAAGAGATACCCCGAACGGCCTAAAACAAGCAAAGCGGAAATCGCCGCCGAGGTCACAAACAGTAAGAGGAAAAAGAGCGGGCCATAGAAATTGTTCATTCGGCCAAAAAGAATGTTTCCTTGACTTATTAAGAGTGAAACCAGCCCGATGTAAACTGTCAAGGCGGTAGCTTGAAGAAAGGCTAACAAAGGTATCGATAGGTCAAATATTCTCATACTCTTAATATAACATGTAACTTTAAATTTTGCTTGGTTATTGATAAAAACCTTTGCGGTAAATACAATATCCTCTACTTAACACTAAAGAACCAAATTCTTTACCCGTTCCTTTAACTTATCTTTAAATCATCTTTCTTAAACAACTTATGGATAAACATTCAACCGTCCAATTACGCACTGGAAATAAAATGCCTGTCATAGGCTTAGGCACTTGGCAGTTAACCCTTGATACAGCCGAGACAGTTCTTTACGCCCTTGAGCT
The DNA here is from genome assembly GCA_020060105.1 of Candidatus Woesebacteria bacterium. Lineage (GTDB taxonomy): Bacteria > Patescibacteriota > Microgenomatia > Woykebacterales > 2-01-FULL-43-14 > JAGVAV01. Next base: position 40,403 of record JAGVAV010000022.1, read on the forward strand.
TGGCTATCGTCTAATTGACACCTCCAGCGATTATGGCACTCAACCAAGAATAGGCGAGGCGATTGAAAAAAGTCAAATTGATCGTAATCGCATTTATATCACCACCAAGGCGGAAGAAACCGACGACACTTATGAAAGAACGAAATCTAATTTGAAAGAACTCGGGCTTGATTATATCGACCTAATGCTTATCCACCGTCCTCCCCCAATCGGAGCGGGTGAAGATTTGTGGGAAGGTTTAATTAAGGCTAAAAAGGAAGGGCTTACCAGAGATATCGGGGTTAGCAACTACTCCAGTGAGCTCATTGACCAACTCATTAAAGCAAGTGGGGAAATTCCGGCGGTAAACCAAATTGAATGGAGTCCCTTCGGTTACAGCGAGCCAATGTTGAAATACTGCGCCCAACACCAAATCATTATCCAAGCATACAGCCCGTTAACAAGAACAAAGAGATTAGACGACGAAACCCTCCTCCAACTTGCTCAAAAGTACGCCAAAAGTCCAGCTCAAATCTTAACTCGCTGGAATTTACAACTCGGCACTGTCCCCATTCCCAAAGCCAACCAAAAGAAGCATCTGGAAGAAAATATTGATGTCTTTGATTTTGAAATAAGCGCTGAGGACATGAAAACCTTAAATAGCCTGAATGAACACTATTCCTCCCTCGGCTTCCTGCCTTACGTCTAATGTCTTTACCCAAAAGAAAGGTTCAATCTCTTTTTACCTCCCTTACGTGCTTTCTTTAACTATGTCAAATTTAAGTGATTTCTTGAGAGAAGCTGAAGCGGTCGAAGTCTTAAGCACTTTTGCGGAAAGCATCGAGAGTGCTTTTAAATTTATATTCCACATTATCCCCTTCTGGGTCCTGATAGCATTTGGTAACCCAGGAAAGCAGGTTAATCAAGTTATTAGCCTTGTCTTTTAATTGAATCTCCTCAACAACCGAGTCTCCCTTAAGCAAAACCTGAAAATTAAAGTTTGGGAGTTGCTTTACTAATAAATCTCCTATGTAAACGGCTAAGCCTATCATTGCCCTGGACTTATACTCGTCGAATAACTTTTCTGCCGAGCCCTCGTCGTGCAAAGACTCAATCCAAGCTTGAACATTTTTCATACTCGCTTCTGTGCCATCAAGGCCAAGTACCGGATCATTTTTGATAAACTCAATGTATTGCCTACCGACATTTAGAACTTCTTGCTCTTTCATGGCTTTAATTATAAACTTGTTTAACTTAGGTTTTCAACCCTCACTAACCGGTCATTTAGTTAAAACACAAGGTTTTCATCACCCTGACAACTTGAGTGCCTCTCCCAGATCTGTCATAATTAAAGGGCAATGAGAACACTAAAATCAATCGTACTCTTGTCAATTCTTTCTGCCTTTGCTTTTCAAAGCCCAGTTTTCGCTAATCAGAAGACCGGGCTAGCCGACTCCCCCTGGCCGGTTTTTCACGGCAACTTAAGGCTGACCGGCCAATCCCCGTATGACACCAGTAAGGTAGACGGTACAATCAAGTGGAAATTCAAAGCCGAAAGCGGCCTGGAAACGTCTCCCGTTATCGGCCAAGACGGCACTATCTATATCCTCGATCACAAATGCAACCTTTACGCCATTGATCCAGAAGGCAAGGAAAAATGGCGGTTTAAAGCCGGAGAGCCGGTTCTCTCAAAAGAATGGGGCGGTTTGGCCTGTGCTCAGTCAACCCCCGCCATCAGCCAAGACGGCACGATTTACTTCCTGCCTATGTCTGGTCATTTCTATGCCGTCACGCCCGCAGGTAAGGAGAAATGGAAATACCCTATTTTTACTTTTAAAAACGCTTGGCCTTCGCCTACAGTCGGTTCGGACGGCACGATTTATGTCGGTAGCGAAGTTTATCCACCGACCGAATGGAATAAGCCTGAGGAGAAACCGGCCCACTTCTACGCCCTCAAGCCTGACGGAACACTTAAATGGTCCTTTGATCCGGGCGGTTCCAACTGGGTTAACTCCGCCCCCGCTATCAGCGACGACGGCACGATTTACGTGTCGGCAAACGATTGTCGAAACAACTGTAATAATACTCTTTTCGCCTTTAACACCGATGGTAAGGTCAAATGGAAATTTGCCCCGCCAAACGGAGTAATGGAAGGATCGCCAGCGATTGACAAGGAAGGAATTTTATACTTTAGCGCTAAAGGTAGGAACGATCCTCGAAAAGCCCATTTCTACGCCCTTAATTCCGATGGTAGTCTGAAATGGAAGTTTCCGCTTACAAATGGCGCCAGCATAACCCCAGGATTATCAAATGACGGAAAAATTTATTTTGGTGATTGGGGCGGAATCTTTTACGCCCTCGACCTAAACGGTAAAGAACTGTGGCGAGGGCAAACATCCAAGGCCTTCGAGGCCCTAAGCTCCTCACCAGCCATCGGCGCTGACGGCACGATTTATTTTGGCACCATTGCCAATGCTTTTTTTGCCTATACTCCTGAGGGTAAGGAAAAGTGGCGGGTCGAGGTTCCGGAGGGCGGAGTCAACGCCGGGCCGGCCATTGGCGCTGACGGCACGGTCTATTTCACTTCGGTGCCGGGAGAACTCTACGCCGTTGGAAGCAGAGTCGAATTGAAAACTTCTTCTGCTAGTGCCAATACTGCAACAACCTCTCCTACTGTAACACCCCCTTCCACTCCAAAAGAGCCCGATGTGGTCTGGATTATTTTCGCTATCGCAGCCTTAATGACAACCGGCAGTGCTGCAACTATCTGGGTTTTGAAGAAAAGGAAAGTCATTTCCATCGCTTTGTTTGGCCTGGGGGTAATATCGGTTACCCTCTCTGCCTACTTTTATCTAAAGCCTAAAGAGAATGTTTTAGAAACTAGTATGACCAAACGGATTTCTACAGAAAGTTATAATTGTCCGGAAAACATTTACGTTGAAGGCGCTGACCTACCCTACGTAACCGACGATTCCGGCCAAAAAAGTTATTTGGAGGAAGAAGAAATCGCCTGGGTAGAGACAAACTGCAAAGATGCCAAATGGCCGGGCTCGGAAAATGAAAAAGGTAAGGAAGCAGACCAGAGTACGGGCAGTGGTAAACCAAGCAATACCACTAATACTGATAAAAGCGGTTGTCCTCGCCGAGTTTACGGACATGAAAGCTCCGGCTATTACGGCGTGTATGGAATGCAGCAGATCGACATGACAATCAAGGAGTATAATTGGGCCCGAAAAA
>JAGVAV010000023.1 GCA_020060105.1 Candidatus Woesebacteria bacterium
TGGTTGGATTACCCGAAGTGATTCTTTAACCGTTACCATCAGTGACCTACCGGTTAACACGGATTTAAATAACGATAACTTAGTTAACGCTACTGACGCCCAAATTCTTTTTAACAACTGGTTTACTCCTTCTACCCCTTCAGCTGATATTTACACAGATAATAGAGTCAATGGACTTGATTTTAGTTATCTGAAAAGAGATTGGAGTTTAGGTCAGTAAGCCATTTTTAACCCACTTGCTAAGACGTCTTATTTGTGCTACCATCAAAGCATGGAAATAGGCCCGCACGAACATTATCCTGAGGCGCAAAGCTGGACTCGCTGGATTCCCTGGGCAATTGCCGGAGTCGAATTTCTCATCATTCTCTTTTTAGTTTTCAATAGCTACGGCAAAGGCCAAACCACAGTTGTTTCCGGCACTCCCAATGAAGTTTCTTCAGAAAGTTCTAGCCCTGAAGTTGATACCTCCACTAATTCGAGTGAAACAAAGGCAAAAGAATCCACCACCTCTGCCGAACCAAATCGGGAAACTCGCTTTAAAGTCGGCGACAGCGTCAGAGTCTCAGTAAACACCAATCTTCGAAGTACCGCTTCCACACAGGGTGAAGTCATCCAAACTCTTTCCGCGGAAGAAGTCCTAGAAATTATTGAAGGTCCAACCGCGGCCGATGAATACTGGTGGTGGAAGGTCAAAATAACTTCTACCACGGAAGAGAAAAAAGGCGCTTTAGTCGGTCTGAAAGGTTACGTCTCCGAAGGCTACTGGCTCGAGTCTACACCCAGCTCTTCCAGCGCCGCAACTTCTAGCCCTACCACCCAATAAACAAAGTCCTGCAAAGTGTAAAGCTTATAGATCAAAGATCAAAACCTAAATCAGGTTTTAACGTTTTGATCTTTGATCTAAGTGAAAGGAAGATGCAAAAATAAGAATATTAGAGATAACGGCTAATCATGTATGACCACTGGCATATTAATTTCCGCCCAGTCATATATCTCCTTCGCGTCTCCAAAATCAAGTTGGATGCAGCCTCCGGTGGCTGGGGAGCCCATCGACATTGGATCGCGAGACTTGATCTGGCCGTTAGCCCCCAGCTGGTAGGGAATCTCATGAAAACCAAAATTATACGTCCCGTGGATTTTTCCAATTGGCATATAATAAGGCATGTACCAATTGCCAAAGTAAGAAATCGATAAACCTTGTTTTCTTTGGATCTTGAAATCACCGCTGGGCGTCTCCCAAGTCAATCCGGTGGAAATAGTGTAAGTCTTGGTCACCTTACCGTCTTCAAAACGATACATCTTTTGCTTTGACTTATCCACCTCCAAATATTTTTTCGCCAAGCTGCCATCCGTTGAAGGACCTCCTTTAAGAGGAAGGATCACCGGCCGGTTCACCTGTTCGCCACTGATTCGAAAAAGCAAAGCGTATTGAACCGCCCTAATAGCCGCTTTTTCTTCTATTTCCACTTTTAATTTGCTGTACTTGGAAGCGACTTCTAAAAGATACTCTTTCACTTTTTCCGGAGAGATCAAACCAACCGTTTTGTCCTCTCTCGTAACAGTCTCTACAAACTGAGCAATTCTTTCCGCCGGCAAAGTGACCGGCTGACGTCCGTATTTAATTAATAAAGAATCTGTGGAAAGTTTTTTGGCTAGCTCTTCTGTCAATCGTTGTTGACTTTCTTTGTCAATGTAAGTCACCGTCCGAAGCTGAATCGTCAAGCCTTGATCTTGGAAAATATTCTCCGCTGTTAACTGGGAAACCAGATGATTTACGTCAACCACTACTTTTGCTTCCGGATCTTGGGCGTAGAAAAGACCCTCGCCAAAGGAAACTTGAGGTGAGTCACTCATCGGGGCTAAACTTTCGTCAATTTCGCGAACAATCTCCTTAAACTTATTTTCGTCAAACATCACCAAACCTTTTACCCCCTCCTCAGAGGCTTGAATCTCTTTAAAACAGTAGTCCCGAAAATAACATTTCTGCAAATGCCGCCTTATCACCAAGTTATCAAAAGTCACTCCCAAATCCTGGTAGTTTAAAGCGTAACTCTTAAAAGGAAGGCTTAGGTTAATATCCTTATTTTCGATCTTCTCTAAGGAGGAAAGAGCTTGCTCGTAGGTAAGATTGGACAAATCCACTGAACCTATCTTGGTTCCGGGACTTACCCTTTCTTCCGCCTTGACAAAGGAAAAGGCAAACAAAGCAGAGACAATGAGTATGCCGATGATAGAGAAATAAAGAATCACTCGAGCAGCCATGTTAGCCATTATTATATGATATTTTAACAAACAAGTGAACAGGGGGAATTGGTCGGCAAAAGGCCGTTTATTCTAGGTAAAATGGTTTCACGTGACCAATATAATTGGTAAACCCTTCAGGCTGACGTAAAGTCTTTGAGCTTTGGTAAAAAAATTCTCGATTCGGCCCAACGTAAGGATCATGAATGATCAAAGAGGCCGCTTTTTCCCCATCAAAACCCCGAATACCGGTTACCACTAGGGCGTGGCCTAAAATCCCGTTATAATTTTGGACATTCATAATCACCGGATGTCCGGCTCTAAGAGCTTGATAAATCGCCGCAGGAGTCGGTTCGAGGACTTGGGACTTTTTGTCATAAACCTTAGCCCCCGAAGGCAAATCGTAAAACTGAACTCCCTTTATATAAACGCTGGTCGGCAATTTATTGATGACCGTCATCAGATCCGTTTCTACCCCGATGGACTGAAAGGACATCGTCAATGCGGCCGGGCCGCAGGCTGACTTGACAATTATCGGCTTTGCTGAATCCGGCAAGTCGTCGTACTGATGAACGAAAGGGACTTCTAGCTGAACATCCTTCGCGTCAGCAAACTCGAAGATTGGCGGTGCCTCAGTCGGGATAATCGAAGCGAAAGTCTTAGCCTGGAAAGCTTCATCCTTGTTCAAATTATTCCAATTTGAGTCAGCTTTAATTAAGACTGGCTTCGGTTTATTAACGTAATAAACCGTACCGGCTAGCCCCACCGTCAATAATATTGATATCGCAATGTTTATTTTCTTAACCATATTTCTTGGGCAGAAATATGGCAGGGGCCATATTTTATCATAGAGTAGGGGAGTAAGTCAAAAAAACTGTCTCCGCCCTTGAATTCCAGGCTAATATAAGGTAAAATCAGGATAGTTAAAAGTTGTGAGCAAGAAAACTTGTTGCGCCGGGCAGACTGATATTTTCAAGCATAGCCTACGGCTATTAGCTTGAAAAGTGGCAGATTCTTTAACACCGCACATAAGTTGTTTGGTCAAGTTGGGTTTTGTTGCGCCGGGGTGGCGGAATTGGCAGACGCGCGGCGTTCAGGTCGCCGTGACCGCAAGGTCTTGGAGGTTCAAATCCTCTCCTCGGCACCACCCTTCGCCATCCCCTACGTTACCAACTGTGCCAAGGCTACGTTGGTCAAGAAAACTACGGGGATCAAGAAGGCTACAGGTGGCAGGTCACATTGGTTAAAAGTTTAAAGTGCAAAGTTCAAAGTTATAGTTTAAAGTTAGAAATTTTTAGCTTTGAATTGTAATTTTGCACTTTGCATTTTGCATTTTGAACTTAGCTGTACCAGATAATTAATATCGGCACCAATAAGGTAGAATTATCTTCGAGAATTTGGTAAAATACTTACGTTTACACGCGGACGTGGCGAAATTGGCAGACGCGCAGCCTTGAGGTGGCTGTGGGAGCAATCCCTTGGAGGTTCAAGTCCTCTCGTCCGCACCATCTCCCTTCGCATAAAGCCTCGGGGGACAAGACAAGGACAATTAGCTCAGTTGGTCGGAGTGCCTCGTTTGCATCCGCCTTTGCGCGGTCGCTTAGCTCAGCTGGTTAGAGCGCCTCGTTTACACCGAGGAGGCCGTTGGTTCGAATCCATCAGCGACCACCATTGTTAAGTAGCGTGTATTCAACTAAAACGAAACTTCTGGTAGTATTGGTTTATTATGAAGGATGTTTGAATAAGCCTGACGCGACTCGAAGGGAAAAACAACTCAAATCTGGTTTAGGTGAAAAATACCTAAAACAAAGGCTTAAGAATTTCTTTGCTTCGGTTTAAATGATATAATTAGAACCGTGGGCTTCATAAGTAAATATTGCCTTGGCACGTTTAAACCATGGATGCCAATTCGCATAACTAAGGGAATCAAGTTAAAGTTGATTCCTTTAGGGTCACGCTTCGAAATCAATGGTTTAAACGTGCCGAAGTAGCTCAGTGGTAGAGCACAGCTCTGAAAAAGCTGGTGTCGGTGGTTCGATCCCGCCCTTCGGCACCATTTTAAGCAACAGAAATTTTTGAACCATCGTTGTATAATTTAGTTGTGGAACGAGCAGCTAGTTCGAAAAATAAGCTTAAAGAAAAGGCGATTCTATTAAGAAACCAAAAGAGAAGTTATAACGAGATAAAAAGAGAATTGGGAATACCAAAAAGTACACTCTCAAGCTGGTTCAAAACAGATACTCAGTCTATTAAAGTTAAAAACGAGCTCATTAAAAAGGCACAAATAAACGTTACGGAAAAATTGAGAAAAATGGCCTTAGCCAACAAGAAAAAATGGGAACTTATTCATTTAAACTATAGAAGGCAGGCTAGAAAAGAATTTCCTTCGCTTGCCGATAATCCATTTTTTGGTCCGGGGCTAGTGATCTACTGGGGTGAAGGTGATAAAAGACTAAGTAACAGTATAGTTAGGATTTCAAACACAGACCATCGAATATTAAAAATCTTTGCTTCCTTTTTAAAATTTTCATGTAAAGTTAGTCCGGATAAAATAAGAGTTTGGTTACTTCTTTATCCTGATTTAGTAGAATCGAAATGTAAAGAATACTGGAGTAAGGAATTGAAAATTCCAGCAGAACAGTTTACTAAAGCTCATTTCATCACAGGAAAAGAAAAGCAACGAAAGATAAGATACGGTGTTTGCTCAATACAAGTTTATAGTCGAGAATTAAAAGAAAAAATTATTGAGTGGATAGATTTATATAGTAAAAAATTGGAAAATGTAGATTTTGCGGGTATGGTATAGCGGCATTATACATCCTTGCCAAGGATGTGATACGGGTTCGACTCCCGTTACCCGCTCCAATAGTAATAGAAACGCACATAAACGTGAGGAAAATTACAACAAACTTTCTAGCTATGGAAAGAGTAACTATTAGTTCAAGCCTTAAGCACAAAGAATTAATTAAAAGTATAATTTCTGAACTTGAAAAAGTCGATGTGATAGCTCTGTTCCCCAATCTTGATAGCGGTGTTAAAAAAGAAAACGTTGATCTAGAGTTTATGAAAAAGCTCGAAACTGAGCATTTTGAAGCGATTGACAGTAGCGAAGGGCTTTACGTAATTTGTCCTAATGGGTACGTGGGAACTTTGGTCTCAGTAGAAATAGGTTACGCTCACGCTCAAAACAAAGTAATAATCTTTTCCGAAACGCCAGAAGATTTGGGCCTTCAAGCTATGGCTGCTGCCTACATTCCATTAGAAAAAGCAAACACTTTAAAATATTTTACCCACCCAGTCAAAATACCCCTCAACGTTTGAGTAGCCGCACCTTTTACCTAATTCTCAAAAATTCGAACTCGCCTTGAAATATCCCCTCATAATTGATAAAATGAGGTTCGGATTTATGTTTCAGCCGTGCTTGTTGGGGAGTGGTGTAGCGGTAACACGTCTGCCTTTGGAGCAGAAGACCCTAGGTTCGAATCCTAGCTCCCCAGCCATTGTGTACGAATAGCCGTTAAAGCCTCTTGTTTAGCTTCATTTTGATCGTTTTTATCCAGTTCTAACCCTCGATATTTCTCTTCCAACGGCGGGTATTCTTCTTCAATCACTTTAAACCATTCGTAAGGCTGAACTTTCAAAATTTTATCTTTAATTATCGGAGTCTCGCCCAAAGCTGCTAGTATCTCTTTCTTAACCTTTAAGTCATCTGTTGAGTAAAATCTGTGCCTAGCATAAGTTGCAAAATTAAAGGTTCTTTCCGTCAGTTCTAACCATTTTTCCGCCCTGTCTTCTGTCTGTCTCAAGTCTCCTTTTAATTGTGTAATCTTGGCCTGCAACTCTTTTCTTTCTTTGACAAATTCCTCATCGGTTATCAAATCTCGGTATCTCATCTTAGTAAGGTTATCTAGCTGATTCTGAGTTTCGACTAAAGTCTTATGCTGCATTTCGTAAATCTTACTTCTATTTTCAATTTCTGTGTCGTTAGAATCTTTTAAAGCCTCCAGCGCCCAAGCTAAAAATTCTGGTAGAATCGTATATTTTTCTAATTCCTTTTCAACTTGAAGCTCTAGAGCGTCAGCCCTAACGGCTTCTCTTTGGCTGCATTTGATTTCTTTCTTCTTCCTTGTGCAGTGATAGTAAGTATAATCAGCTAATTTGCCAGTACTCTTAATCAGCTTAGTTTTTGTTTCGGCTGTGTAAAGACAACCGCACTCCTCGCATCGAATAAGCCCAGTAAAGGCAAACTCATGCGTCTTCGGCCTTGGCTTTCCTTTTCTTCCGAGCAAGATTTGAACACGATCATACTCTTCAAGGATAACCATTGGTTCATGCTTGCCCTCGTATTGCTGGTCAGCATGCATAATAATTCCGGCATAAAAAGGGTTAGTGAAAATTTTGTAAATCGCACTTCTAGATAACTCTTTATCCCCGCTATGCTTATGCTTTCTCGTCCGAAAACCCCATTCCTCATTTGCCATTTCTAAAATTGTCGGGGGAGTATAATTGCCGGTCAACATGTAATCCCACATCTTGCGAATTAGTGGAAATCTTAAGGGGTCTTTTGTAATAGTGTGTTCGTCTTTTTCGTTTAGGTACCCTAGAGGGGCAAGGTGAGGAAACCAACCCCTTTGACGCTTGCCTTCCATGCCTCTTTTAACGATCTTACTTAAATCCCGAACAAACTGATTCGCTATACCGCTTTCAACATTAAACAAAAGCACGTTATCATCCGGCAAATATTCTCGATCTACAGTTTGAATTGATTTAACTATACCTTTTTGAAGCAACCAGCTGATTTTTCCGCTGTCAATCGGATTTCTAGATAAACGGCTAAGATTCCAGCAAAGCAAACCGTCAGCTTCACCTTTTTCAATTCTCTTCACCACTTCCGTAAAAACAGGACGAATATCTGGCTCCTTCGCTGATTGCGATTCAGTAAAAATATTCGTAATCTGCAAATTATAATCTTTGGAAAGTTTCGTTAATCGATCAATCTGATCATCAATAGATTGAACTTGCCGATCCTCGCTTTCTGAGGATTTTCTAGCATAGAGGAAGTATTTAATTTCCGAGGAATCTTGTTGTCTCATACACTCAAAGGGAGGTCTGGTTGATCCAACCTCTTGCTCCAGGGAAGGAGTAGTGTAGAAGGAAGACCGCCCCTTTAGGGCTTCTACGAAACAAAAAACTTCCCTGTTTAACTAGGTTGGATCAACACTTTCATTCTTTTAGTAAAGATGCGTAAGGAAGCATCTTATCAACCATTTTCCATTGCCTCATTTGTTTTTTAGTCAATTTTCCAGCGTAAGTTCTTCGTTTTGTTTTATCCTCAAGATCATCAAGTTTAAAACGCATGTCCAGCAAGTGAAATAACCAAAAATTCTTGCCCTTTCTATTTTCATTCCTAGAGTTGTAGGTTAGGTTGTAACAGTGTCGGCATCCAAAGTAGTCCTCTCCAAGATAAAGCTTGCTAACCCTTCGGCCGCAATACTTTCCGTTGGACGTTAGCGGGCAAATAAACCAATAGCGTTTTCCGCCAAAGTAACAAGCAGTGGTAGTTAAGTTTACCCTGTAATTAATGTCCTTTTTCTCTCCGCTTGCTCTCGTTATGGTGTAGTTCAAAGTCAAACAAGGGGTATCATCCCAATATGAAACAGTTATGCCGACCGAATTTTTAGTTCCAGTAAATCCGTTTTCCCAGGTAAGGGAACCTCCCCTATAGAAACCGCAAAGCATCCCAGCTCTTTTTAAATCGCCAACTGAGAGCCTTCGCAAATCATCTGCTTTTAACCTGCCTGAATAACTCCACCTACCCATAGCTTCAAGATTACCGAAATAATTAAGGATTCTATGCATTTTAGCTTCAAATTTATTCGACACTGTCACATCTAAATAAACTCTCTAACCCTTAATTCGTCCTCCAAAATCTCCATTTTTTCAAATATTCTGCTTGTTTCTACAGCTTTCTCATAATCCGGCTTTCCGTCATTTTTCTCAAGCCAAACCCGCCCTTTTTCGTACATGTCTTTTATCGCTTCAGTATCTCCATTCCTTACCTTTTCCCTAAATTCGTCCATCTCTGTATCTACCTTTTCTGTTTCCCCGTTTCCCTCTACATATATAGTTGGGGAAACAGGGAAACTGGTTAGTGGTCGAATTTCAGGCTCGTTTTGGTCGGAGGAATCGGAAAAGAGAGGAGTATCATTAGCATCTTCATCAACAATGGAGTACCACTTGCTATTCTTTTCTCCTTTTCTCTTTCTAAGTTTCCCTTGCTCTGTCAGTACTCTAAGCGCTCCATCAGACGTATTTCTACTATAGCCTAAATCAGACAAATAAGAATGTATCTCCTGTCTGGATTTTTCCCCTTCCTCTAACAAAGCAATCAAATCATCTTTCGCTTGATCTAGTTTTAGCTTATCCTCGCTAACTTCGCCTTCAAAAATAAAATTAAAATCTTTAAACTCGACTAAAAAGCCCGAAACTGGTTGATCTTGTCTTGATTTAGGTTGGGTTATCCTTAGCTTGCCTTCTTCAAGAACTTCAACCATTAAATGAGAATCCAAAGCCGCTTGAATATCAGAACTACCTCGTAAAATATCTGCTGCATTCGTCTTATGAACGGAATTATTGCCTTGTTTTCGGTGATGGTGGAGAAAAAGAACAGCTGCCCCCGCGTCTTGAATTTTCCTCAATTGGTTAAATACTTTAGACATTCCAGCTGCAGTGTTTTCGTCTTCTTCGTGAACGCGGATAAGGGAATCAATAATAACCAATGAGATATTTCTTTCCTTCACTTCGTTAACGACTAAATCAACGTAGGTTTTATTTTCTATCGAAAAATCTAAATCCAAAAAGAAAATTGGCAAGATTTCCGAACCTTTTAAATCTTTAAACCGGCTTTGTATCAAGGGAAAACTGTTTTCACGATCAATAATCAAAACGCTTCCTTGCTCTGTTTCGAAACGGTCAAACAAGTCTTTTCCTTCGGCAACACGAATGGCTAAATACTGAGATATCCAGCTTTTATAGCTCGCTGGAGGGCCTGAAAGGGCTGTTAAGCCTTGCTTCGGAATAAGCCTATCAACTAACCAAGAAACCGGCGGAAATTCTTTTTTAAACAAATCTCCTAGAGTAATAATCTTGCTTTTCGCAGCCGTTGTTTCTTCGACTTCTGCTAACATCCGGTCAACTAAGCTCACTGCATTTAAATCTGTTTTCATGCTAACCTCCCAAGGGCAGAGTTAAAATCAATGTTTTCTAGCCTCATAAGAAAGGCTAAAGAATCGCCGCCGACATTACACCCGAAACAGTGGAAAAGATTCTTGTCAGTCGAAATATAAAATGAAGGGGTTTTCTCTTCATGGAAAGGGCAAAGGCCGACTAGTCGAGTTTTACCAGCTTTCTTAAGTCGACCTTGGTATAAATCTTGAATCGGAAAACTTCTTGCTGCTTCAACCTTTTTACCCCGCTCTATGTTGTTGCCTGTATTTAGTAATTGGTAGGCTCTCTCGATATTTTGTTTTTCTTTGATTATTTCCGTAAGTCTGGTGGCAGTACGAATAGTGAAAACTTGCGTCCAAAACCAAGTGAATAGGGGAGTAGAACTTTGAAATTTCCTGTTAGCGGAAGATACTTTTAACCTAAGAAGCTCTTTGTATCGATTTTCTAGGATATCCAAATCTCTAAGCTTCTCTTCCAGTATGGGTCTGGCATCCTCGCCAAAAACTTCGATCGCTTCAGTTATAGAAATGTAGTTTTTAATTTTAATTTGGTTTAAATCTTCCTTCATATAATCAACCCTTAGCTCTAAACCTTACACTTCAGCCTACGTTCTTGAAGCCTTTCGTAATCTTCAACGCTCATTGGCTGATAAACCAACTGAACCAAACGAACGAGCTTCAGACCACCTTCAAGAGCGTCCTCTTTGCTGATCTGTTTTCCAAATCGCTTTTGATAGAGTTCTTGAAATTTCCTTATCTGCTCGTCTGATAGCACTGTTTACCTCTCTCCAAAAATCCTCGACTTTAAATAGCGCTGGCTCTCGAACAAGGTTAGGGGTTCAACAGTCAAGTTACGAGACCAAAATCTTTGAATTATCTCATCCAGCTGTGAATCACGTTTGAATACGAAAAAGACCTTGCTAGAATCTGTTCTTTCGAGAAAATCTAGCGGATAACCGAAGGCAACCAAAGTGGCTGCTAAAGAAATTTCGCTTGTTCTAAATTCCGCTTCATATTGGTTCATATTTTCCTCCATTAAATGTAGTTTATACGTTGGATTTTCACCGGTTAACCTAATTGTCGGGGTTTGGGGCGGAAAATATTAGCAAAACTCCTTTATCACATCTTTCTTTCCAACAAAAAAGCAGACCGTTTTCATACAGTCTGCCACTAAATTTCTCTACTGTCGTTGTAATCTACTTAAATCAATCTATTTCTATTCAAGGCTAACTACTCCTCTTTGGCTCTCTTTAAACTCTCGAAGTCTAAGCAAGGTAATTTATTCTTGTCGAAGTATTTTTTAGTAATTGGGTTAACAAACTTTACTTTTGATTTAGTAACTACGGGAAAAAAGACCTTCCTTAAGTCCTTTGTAAACCCTAAGTCCCTAAGGACATCAGAAGGTGTTTTTCTTAATTCACCACCATTAGCTTCTTCCATCTCCCGAATTGTTGTTATATCGTTCGCCTTAGAAAAAATTCTTGAAAACACAAGCTCATTTTCACTGGCAAAATCCGGTCTACTTATTAGGGCATCGTTAACTCTTATTTCTCTTGTGTGTTCACTATAAAAAACTTCATAAAGTATTTCTTCCTTACCACCACTTTCTTCTATCGTAGGTTCTTTGACTTCTTCGCTACTTGTATCTACTACTAAACTCTCTGCAATAGGTTTCTCTTCAGCCTCTAATCTAGCCTTATACTCCTTGGTTATCCTATCCAAAAAATCCTGAAAATCTCCGACGCGAACAATAACCTTGAATTTCCCATAGCCCAAATCCCAAGGCTTTATAAATTTGAATTCCTCTAGAATACCGTGATCTCTCAAATACTGTAACCCAAAACCACGGTAATCCATATATGTTTCTCTTGTACCGTAATTATCGTTAGGAAACAACTGGGGAAATTTAACAAACTGCTGAAAGACTGGAATAAAAAGTTCAGGCTTACCAATTATCTGTAGTTGTTCTTCTATATCCAGAACAACGTCATAAATTTTTAGAAGATTAATAGCGCTTAGATTCTCCAATGCGCCTTTCCTCTTGAGGAGATAGTTTCCATACCAATTTTCAAATGAATCGAGAATATTTATTGAAAAGTAACTTTTATGCCCGTGTAATAGGGCGTCCGTTTGCTTTGTTACTGGCTGGAGCGCCGTAGGAATGTCTTTTAATGTAATAATTTTGTAATCATCTTGAAGCTGCAAAAGAATGTCACGTATTTCCTCTAAATTAATCTTATCCAACCCGTATTCTTCTGTAACATAGAGCTTTGGAAGATAATCTTTCCTTGATAGTTTGCTTGATTCTTTTATCGCCTTAACAATAGTATCAAACTTTTCTTCATAATTCATCTCAATCTACCCTTAATCTAATATAAAAGCTAGCCTATGCTAGCTTCGAATATTTTATCAAAAATTAACCGATTATTCTACTTAAATTGAACGGAAAAGGTCAGAAAGAGAAACTTTAAGAGCTTTCGCTAGCTTATATATGTTATCGAAGGAAACGTTTTGTTCCCCTCTTTCAACCGAACCAATGCATGTTCTGTGAGCCCAGCTTGAAACCCAAGCTCTTCTTGAGAATAGCCCGTTATTCCCCTAAGCTCTCTTATTCGTTCGCCAAATTTTATTCTAGCTGGTGTAGGCTTCATAACACATAAAGCCTACCTAAATGCATTCAATAACTCTACAGACGATAACTAGCAATTTATAGCTTATTTATGTTACTATGAAGTCAATAAATAGCAACACACTAATCAATTTTGTAATCGCCTGCTACGAACGCTTACAACTCTCTGCCTACTAGTAAGGATTTTATGAAAAGTAATGATTACCAAAACTGGTCAAAGAATGAATTAATTTCAGAAATTAAGTCGTTAAAAAAACGAAAAAAATATGGACTAGTTTGGGAAGACAAACCAGAAGACGTTGTTGAAAAATGTAAAGATTTTTTGCCTATATTAAAGGAGATAAAAGAAAACGAATTAGCATTTAGCCCAAGTGGACCAGACAATATCTTGATCGAAGGTGACAACTACCACGCTCTATCTGTTTTAAACTTTACCCACAAGAAAAAAATTGATGTTATTTACATTGATCCTCCCTATAACACAGGCGCAAAAGACTGGAAGTATAATAACCACTTTGTTGATATAAATGATACTTATCGACATAGTAAATGGCTATCAATGATGGCTAACAGGTTAAAATTAGCCAGAAATTTATTATCCAAAGATGGCGTCCTGATAGTCACCATCGACGATAATGAAGCATGCACTTTGGGATTGTTATTAGATGAAATTTTTCCTGATAAAGAAAGGGCTACAGTCGTAATTAAATACAACCCAGCGGGTACAGCAAGAAACGGATTTTCTAGAAACCATGAATACGCTTATTTTATGCTTAATAAGGGGCAAGAAATCGAGAAAAAACCAGCCCCAAGAGATATTAGGGACCAAAACCTGAGAAGGCACGGAAATGGAGCTAACAGGCAAGACAGCCCAACAATGTTTTATCCAATCTATGTAGAAAAAGATTCAATGTTGGTTATAGGAGTAGGGGAAGTACCTGATAAGGACTTTCACCCGACTAAGCAAACTATCGATAAGGGTAGTTATTTCGAGGTGTGGCCAATGGATGATAAGAATAAGGAAAAAAGATGGTATTACGGAATCGAAAGAGTGCGAAATAAAGGCAATCAAGAGTTAACTTGCAAATGGGTAAAGGATAGGTTGCATGTATATTTTCATACAGATAATGAAGCTGAACAAAAATATCCTAGTGTTTGGGTGGGAAGCGAGTATGATTCAGGAGCACATGGGGGAACTTTAGTAAAAAAGATGATAAGTGTTGAGTTTCCCTTTCCTAAGTCTGTATTCGCAGTCAAGGATTGTTTAAGCTCAATTATTAGGAACAAAAAGGAAGCTACAGTGCTAGATTTTTTTGCTGGCTCTGGAACAACAGGACATGCAACGATGTTAATGAACGCAGAAGACGGCGGAAAGAGAGGATTTATTTTATGCACAAACAATGAGGATAATAATGGTTCGGGACATAAAATTGCAACTGATATCTGTTACCCAAGGATTAAAAAAGCTATTACAGGGTATATAGATGAAGCAGAAAATAAAATTGATGGAATAGTAGGAAATCTAAAATATTTTCAAACTGATTTCATTGACCAAGTGAAAACCGATAACGACAAAAGAGTTTTTGTTAATCATTGCACGGAGATGCTTTGTCTTGCAGAAAGCACTTTTGAAGAAGTGTTGAATAAGAAAAATGAGTTTGCTATCTATGACAGCATTAATCAAACTACAGGCATTATTTATGATGAAGATTCAATAGAAGATTTCAAAAAAGCAATAAGAAATATTAAAAAGCCAATAAGTGTTTACGTTTTTAGCTATACTCATGAGTATAACGAGGAGGACTTTTCTGATTTGGATAATATTATTAAAATCAAACCCATTCCTGAAGTAATCCTTAATACCTATAAAAAGATATTTAAAGATGCACTTGTGAGAAAAAATAAATGAAAGACCTTAATTATCAAAAAAAAATATATTGAAAAGCTAGTTTTCTTCTCTCTAAGTTTCTTGGAAGAAGTAGACAGTAAATTAATAATTTTTCAAGCCCCAACGGGTTCAGGTAAAACAATAATGCTAGCTGAAGCTTTATCGCAAGTTGCAAAACAAGCCTCTCATGACCTTTCTTTTGTTTGGATTTCAGTTAATTCTCTACATGAACAAAGTAAAGAAAAGTTAGAAAAATATTTTGATAACGAGAGGCTAATTGAGTGCATTAATATTAGTGAACTCAATGGAAATCGAATTGATCAAAATGAAATTCTTTTCGTAAATTGGGAAAGTTTAAACAAAGAAGGAAATCTATTTATTAAAGAAAACGAAAAAGACTGGAATCTAAGTAAGGTAATTGAGAATACGAAAGAAGAAGGAAGAGAAGTAGTTTTGATAATCGACGAAAGTCATAGAGCAGCCAAAACAAGTAAATCTAAAGAAATAATAGAAATTATTAGTCCAAAACTAACAGTTGAGGTTACTGCTACACCTAAAGAAGTATCTTGTGATGTTAAAATTACCATTCCAATTGCTGAAGTTATCGAGGAGGAAATGATAAAAAGAGAAATACAAATTAACCAAGGGCTAAGGCGGGCCGAAACAAACGAAGATGTCGTAGAGGCAGCACTAAACAAAAGAAGATATTTAAAAAGATCTTATGAAGAGGAAAATTCAAATGTGAATCCTCTTTTGCTTATCCAGATACCAAATAAAAAAAGCACGGACATAAGAAGTCCTGAAGAAAAAATAATCGAGATTTTGGTTAAAAATAACATTACTTTACAAAATGGTAAGTTAGCACTCTGGCTTTCTGAAAGAGATAGTAAGATTAATCTAGAATCTTTGGAGAAAAATGATAATCAAGTAGAAGTCCTTCTGTTTAAGCAAGCAATTGCTCAAGGATGGGATTGCCCGAGAGCAGCTATTTTATTACTTCAAAGAGAGTGGAACGCTGAAAATTATGAATTTAACATCCAAACTCTTGGCCGAATAATGCGCATGCCAGAACAAAAGCACTACCAGAACCTCGTTTTAAACATTGGATACGTCTATACAGCCTCTGATAACTTCAGTATTGTTGAAGATTTAGCCAAGGATTATGTAAGCAGAGTCCAAATGCTTAGGAACAATCAAATCTACAAACCAATTTTTCTACCAAGTGAGTTTATAAGAAGAAAACGAGAAGTAACAAGGCTTTCAGGAAAATTTAAAGATTGTTTACTTGAAGCTAGTCAAGAAATAGACATGAGCAACAAAATCAACACAGGTATAGCTCAATTTAAAAAGGATATTGGGTTGGAAGGAACTCTTTCAAATATTAACAGGCTTCAGGAAGTTGAGTTTAGTTCTGTCGGACAAATATCGAAAGGTAGAGAAGAGGTTTTTTCTGAATATTCAAGTTTCCTTGCATCTCATACTTCACCATTTTCTAAAGCACGTTCAACCGAAATCTTAAAAAGCAGTATGCGATCTTTGTTTAAACGAACTTTTGGAATAAGCAATGAGGATGAAATAGCCAATATTGTTATTAATCCAGTAAACAAAGATGCTTTCATCGATCTTATCGACAAAGCTAAAGAAAAATATAAGTATCTACCAGAAAGAGAAGACGTTATTGTCACAGAGAAAGAATGGCAGATTCCAGAAAGTCTCAGTATTTTCGACAATTCTGATAAATTTAACCCTTCACAACGATCAATCATGCAGCCATTTAATGTAAAGGTTGATAAAAATTCTAGACTAAACCTTTCAAAACCTGAAGTAACTTTTATTGAAGAGTTGGAAGGCACTGACAACGATATTCTTTGGTGGTTCAAGAATGGTGACAAAGAAAGCAAGTTCTTCGGAATTGCATATAAAAAGGATGCTGGCTACTATGGTTTCTACCCAGATTTTCTTATTCAAACGAAAAAGGAACTTATTATAGTTGAAATAAAAGATAATCGTGATTTCAAAAACGAGAACTTGTTAAAACTTAATGCTGGAAAAGAATATAGGAAAAAATATAAAGATTCACGTGGGCTATACTTTTTCATAATATCCCCAGACGATTATTATAGATTCTTCCGCTGTTTAAAAGAGCAAGACATTTCCAACTTCAAATCTAAATACGAAGAGAACCTTACAAAATATAATCGAAGCCGTAAGGTTATTTCTGAAAAAACCAACGATTTATCAAAAGAAGATAAAGAATTATTAGAAATGTATGATGAAGAATTATCCAAAGCAATAAGAAACCTCGAAGATATAAAACTTGAAAAAGAAATTCTTGAAATTAACTTAAATGAAGCTAAATCAATTATCGATTCACTCAAGAAAAAAGAATCAGAGCTCGTAGAGCTAAAAGTTCCAAAGCCATTTAACATTTGTATTTTAGGTGAAGTATCTGATGAAGATGAGGTTAAGAAAAGTTTGATGAGTTATTTCTCAAAATATGGCCTAAAGGCTACCGATTGGGAAGTAGAATTTTTTAACAACTCCAAATTAAAAAATAGTAACGTGTTAGTAGGATTAAAAAAGGGAAGGAGCCGTTACAGCCTTATCATCACAGGACAAATTTACCATCATTCTGGAAAAGATAACCAAAGTGCAAACCTAGTTACTGAATTAAAAAAGCCACAATATATCGACTCGATAATTGGAAGTTCCCCAACAGATCCATTAACACCCTCAAGCATGGTTGAAATGCTGGACCAGTACCTTTCGCCAGCAAGCTATGTTACAGCCTAATAACTTAAGAATTGTTAAAGCTGGGAATGTAGATATAGCCGTTGTAACTTTGAACTGCAGTTCTAACGTTGTCTACAGTTTGCAGCCACTCGACCTCTTTGAAGAATAGGTGTGAACCTAACACACCCGGAGGGTGTGAAACCAATACTATTGCCACTCAAGCTTCGAAAAAGTATACTTAAAAAGATGGATATTTTGATCTTTGGCACAGTTTGTATCGATCACAATGTTACGGAAAGTGGAAAAATTACCTCTTGGGGCGGAACAGGAATGTTTATTTCCAAAATTCTCAGTCAACTCCCTCAAACCAATACAACTGTTATTTGCAACTACGGTCCTGACTATCTTGAATATCTTAAAGGTATAAATATTTATCCCTTATCACCGAGCGTTCCAAATACTTTAGTTTATGAAAACGTTAGCCAAGGAAAAACCCGGACTCAAAAAGCCTTATTTCGAGACAATTCCGAACCAGTGGAAATTACTCAAGATTTGAAATCAAAAATTGAAAATGCTCATATCATTTTCTTTGCCCCGCTGTTACCAAATCTTTCTACTGCTTATATCCACAAAGTGACGCAGCTTGCCAACAAAGAAAGTCTAAAAGTCCTTTTACCGCAAGGATATTTTAGAAGCTTTGATAGTGAAGATAATGTCATACCACGAGACTTTCAGGAAGCGGCAGAAATGCTCCCTCTGGTAGATTTTGCCATCATCTCGGATCAAGACACACAAGATGTGGATAATGTAGCACAAAACTGGGCGGAAAAAACAGGCGTTCAGGTTATTGTCACTAGGGGAGAGGATGGAGCAAGTATTATCTCTAAAGAAGAGAGCCAAGTAGTGCCAACTAAAGCGGTACCTCTGGAGGAAATCGTTGACTCCGTAGGCTCAGGCGATACCTTCAGCGCCGGTTTTGCCTATCAATATTATTTAACCAAAGACATTACTAAAAGCCTTCGTTTCGCCAATAAACTAGCTGCCGCAAAACTTTATTTCAAACCAAAAGATATAAAGTTCGACTACGCAAAACTTCTAGACTAATTCGTCTAGTTTTTTTCAACCTTATCCCAGTTAACTATATTCCAAAACTAACCTAACACACCCGGAGGGTGTGAAACCATTATCCGTTAGGTCCTATTTGTCTTTTGGAATTTTTTCCTACCGCTCGCTGACGAGATTACCATTTATTGATTATTCATGGACTCCAGGTCAAAGCGTTTAGTTTATTCAGTTTTAAAGGTATTTTAGAACAAATCTTCTCTAGATTACAAATTCCTGGTACAATAAATCCAGTTTGGAAGAAATTATGAATGAAAATAATCTAGAAATACTTTCTTTACCTTTGGAAAGTTGGCAAGAGTATAAAGAACTTCGTTTGAGAGCTTTGCAGCGTGAACCCCAAGCGTTTGGATCTAATTATGCCCGAGAAGTTGAGTATCCAAACGAAAAATGGCAACAAAGAATCCAAGGAGTCATTGATGGTCAAGGTTTGATGCTATTTGCCAGATTAGACGGAAAACTTGTAGGCATGATTGGAGGATACCAAGATGACGACAATAAACCCCAAAAGAGAATTCAAATTTGGGGGATGTATGTTGATCCAGAAGCTCGCGGTAGAGGAATTGCAAAAACATTAATGAATAATCTAATTAGCAAAATCCGAGAGAGAGGAGATATTTTAATAGCTAAACTGGAAGTTAACGAAGACCAGGATCCAGCCAAAAAACTTTATGAGAATATGGGTTTCAAAATTGTTGGCACAAAAACAAGAGCTTTAGGAGATGGTAAAAAGCATCAGTTACTCGAAATGGAACTTGATCTTATTTAAGTTCACCCAACAGCACTTTTCTAACATACTTTGTGTTACTAGCACTTGTGCTGAGACCTATTGGAATATTAGTCTAACACACCCGGAGGGTGTGAAACCAGAAACCATCATATTTTCAGCGTTGAAGAAACAAAGTCACAAAGAGGTTTGCCGATAGCTTTTTGCCAAAATTCATCTTGCTCTGACTGTTGCATCTCTGCAATATATTTACCACTTTCAGGATCAACTTGGAGGGACTCTAAAGGATACCCAGGAACAACTTTAGTGCTGATTTCACTTGTAAATACCCTAGGAGAAATGATATTTATTTCACCTAACGATCCTTGAGAATTAGCTATACAAACTCCAAATTCCCAATGTCCATTTATTCTTCCTCCCAATCTCTTAATAACTTCAGAATAATGTCTAAGTAAGTCTTCATCCGTTGGCCTTTTATCTCCATTACCAATCCTCCTAACATTTAGCCCTGGTTGTTGATCATCTGTTAATCCATCCAAATATAAGGCATTATCCATCGAGAGAATTGTCTGATTTAAAGCTTCTGCATAAGCTATAGCCTTCTTTCTAGCGTTCTCTATGGCTGTTTGACCGTCTTCATCAACCTTGGGTAATAAATCCTTATTCTCTACACCTTTTACAGAAATATTAAGGGGAGCTAATGCACCAAGAATCTGTTTAACCTTAGCTTCATTGGTTGTCCCGACAATAATTTCTATCATTTCCTTTAATCCTGATAATCTTGAATATATCTTTCAAAATCCTCCACAGTTTGGACATAAACTCATTCGAGTTCCTCTTTCTTTAACATCATTAAATACTTTTCCTCTTTTTCTGGTGGAACTTGAGTAGTTCTAAAATGTTTAAAGCCTACTTTTTCGTAAGATTTGATTGCTCTTATATTCTTTAATTCTGGATCGACTATACAGGCACTTATTTCCCCTCTAACAAAAACAATCTCTTTAAGAAATTTTCTTAACATCCTACTACCCAAACCTTTACCCACAAACATCTGCTCGCCAATAAATAAATCTACACCGGCAATTCCCTCAGTACTTATATTTAACTGCAGAGAATAATCTGGGTAATCGCTTATTTTATAAGTCTGAATAAAACCAAAAAGAGAATTTTCGTAGTAAACGATGTAACAATCAGTCGGTTCTTTTCCTTCAATACGAGGATTATATTTTTTAACGAGAGAATCAATATCACTTGCTTCGTCTCGCCCATACCATTCCTTTACAAAAGGTTCATTCAGCCATTTATGAAGCAGCGATAAATCATCAACTCGTAATCTTCGAAAAGAAATTTTATTTTCGTTCTGCATGAGTTAAGTATACCAATTTTCTCAAACAGTAATGAGTAGGGTAGTGGGGTAAGCACTAAAGTCGTAGGTTCTAAACATGTTGACCCCGGTTCAATCAAATCCCAATCAATCTTGGTTGACTACAGTCTGAATTACCAATCTGATCGCATAGTGATATAATACTTGCATGATTATTATCAAATCCGAACCTTACCTTCGGGAAGAAATAGAAAAACTTAAAGAACAGTTTGACGTTTATGTTAAAACAGTAATCGATGTTGAGAAAAAAGTTTGCTCGGCGGGAATGGGCAGGCACTATGAAGGTGAGGAGATCTTGATAAAACAAGGTTCGAAACAAAACGATATCTGGGGCGGGGGAGTCGATTTAGAAACAAAAACAGTTGATTTTAACTCATTTATTAATATCAGGCCAAATCAAAGTAATCCCAGTAATGAAATCCTTGATCCAGTTTTAAGAAAAAAATATGAAGATTTAACGAGGTATTTTTTCAAGGAAGTATTATGACTAGACAAGAGTTCGACACGTTAAACACCCTTGCTGCATTAGCTTTAGACTTAAAAAGAGCTTCTCTTGGAATTCACCGCGGGTCTATCCAAATGGCCAGACAGTTTGAAAAACAAGCCATGAATAGAAAAAACGAGATAAATCAAAATTACCTGAAAACGTATCTCCAACGCACCCTTAAGAAAACAGAGGAATCACTCCATTGTTCTGATGAAAAAAAGAAAGCCGAAGACCTTCTCACTTACAGCGTTATTTTCCAAAACTATGCCCAAAAGGCCCTGGCAGTAGAAATAAAATAAACCTATGACACAAAAACCAATCCAATATTTATTAGTGGGTCTCCCTTACTCGGGAAAGACTACATTAGCGAAAGAGCTAGTTAGTAGATTAGGATTTGCCTATATTAATATAGGCCAACTTAAGTGGGATAAGGGATATTCTGATGTTGGGGACGATGATGTCCCTGATAAAGTATGGAAAGAAATCTTTGAAAAGGCGGATAAATTAATCCTTAAGTATTTAAACGAAGGAAAAAATCTGGCAAATGAGTATGCCTGGGTAACCAAGAAATGGAGAGACAGAGCAAGGAAAGTTGTCGCAAACGCAGGATTTGAAACAAGAACCATTTACCTGAAGATACCAGTAGAGGAAGTAAATAGAAGGTGGATAGAAAACATTAAGACTAAAAATCACTTTCATTGGCCTAAAGATGAATTTAATAATTACTTAAGGGATTTTGAAGAACCAACTTTGGAAGAAAATGTGATATTGTATGATCAATCTATTCCTTTTGATAATTGGGTAAAGAAAAATAACTTTTATGGATGATTTAAGAACGGTAGTAAATCAAATCGTTAGTAAAAGTGTGGAGTTAAAAAATAAATATACCGAAGAAAAAACCGCTCCCGTAGAGTTTGCTTGCATTTTTTGCCAAACAGACGAAGAATATAAAAAATTTACTGATGAAGTTAAAGAACTAGGAAAAGTGGTTGAAGATACTCCAACGGGATTTACTTATTTATTAAGTGAACCTCTTCAAACTATTGCCGGCCCTTTAAGCCTAGTAAAAATAAGAATGCCTGAAAAATCAAGGAAAGAAAGAGGGGACGCTGACTTCAATACAAACTATTCAGAATTTAAAAATAAATATTTAAACCAGCCAAATTTTGAGTTAATTAAGCGAGACAACTTTGAAATGCTGCGATTATCGGAACCAGGCAACAATGTTATGGTCTGCTTCTCAAATACCCCTAAGAGCAAACTTTTCGGCATCCCCACTCAAGAGGAGAATCAGTTAAAATATTCCTTCAAACGGTACGAAGATTTCTTTCCGGAACTCTTTGAACAAGAGAAAAAAGACTAAGCGACTTTTTGCCCGAACCTTATCGAATTGAGCATGTCGGCAGTACAGCCGTAGTTGGATTAGGAGGTAAAGGAATAATCGATATTTTGATCTCCGTTCCTAGAGAGAAAATGGGTGAGTATTCATCAAAATTACGAGAAGCTGGATATGTTTTTAGCCCTCAAGCATGTACAAAAGACAGATATTTTTACAAGCAGGATATAGAAACTGCCAAATATCGGACCAGAAGATTTCACATACACCTTACTTACCCGAGTAGTCAAGACGAACAAGAAACTTTGGCCTTTAGGGATTATCTTCGAAACCACCCGGAAGAGGTAAAAAGATATTCCGATATTAAGGAAGAGGCAGGAGCTTTAGATAACGTTAACAAAAAAACGTACTGGGCCAAAAAGGAACCTGTGTTTCGAGATATTCTGTCGAAGGCGTTAAAAGAATGAGTAATATGGTATAAATTAGTTATGAATATCGAATTTGAAGCCACATTTCCAAACGTTGATAAAGATAAAATTAGAGAAAAACTACGAAAGATAAATGCACAGTTAGTCAAACCTGAATTGTTACAAAAAAGGTCCGTCTATCGTTTACCTTCGGGACATGAAATTAATGGAGGCTGGTTAAGAGTGAGAGACGAGGGAGATAAGGTTACAATGAGTTTAAAAGTAGTAGACGGCGACAAAATAGAAAACCAAAAAGAAGTTTGTTTGACTGTAGATAATTTTAAACAAGCAGAGTTACTTTTAATTACAATAGGTTGCGAGAAAAAAGCGTACCAAGAAAGCAAAAGAGAGCTATGGAAATTTGATAATGTTGAAATTACTATCGATGAGTGGCCGTTTCTTGAGCCATTTGTAGAAATAGAAGGAAAGTCAAAACAAGAAGTAAAGAAAGTTTCGGAATTACTTGGTTTTGAATTTAATAAAGCGTTATTTTGTGCCGTAGATACTCTATACAGCCAAAAATACGCAATTTCAAAAGACTGGATCAATAACAAAACACCCTCAATTGTTTTTAATGAAGAAAACCCTTTCTTAAACAATAGTAAGTTGAGTGGTGGGGTAAGCCTCCCATTTAAAGGTTCTAAAGATGTTGACACAGACAACCATTCGACTTCGTCCTGAGTAAAATCGAGGGACTTCGTTCATAGTCTTTGACCACTTGTTAACAACGGCAACTTTATATCTTTCACAAGTCGAATGTCTCGAGCGAAGTCGAGAGGCCATATCATTTTATCTTGTCCTATCTAGAAAACAAAATACTTAGAAATAAAACAGGCGTGAAAACCACCTCAACATGTTTATAATTGACTTACTGCTTTGTCTTCAGTATAATCTCAACTACAATAAACGAGGGGGGGGGAATGAACACTCAAACGACTTCAACAACGCTGTGGAAGCATCTCCTAAGCAACGCTAAAACTCCCAAAACCTTACCGTCATTTTTCCACAAATGGCGGTCTTTCTTTAATATCCCTTGAAGTAAACTAAATCTGCAAGAAAGCTTAAAAATCAACCGTCAACATTACTTAACCACATTTGAGAAAGACCCAAGAAAAAATCTCTAAGTAAGAATAATCTTTATCACAAGGTAAGGAGACTAACCTGCTAGAATGTTGTAAACACTCCAAGAAAAAACTATTTTTATCTTTAGTTCCCTTTGGTGATCGTCTATGGATCAAAATATCCAACCCTTTGACTTACAACGCATGTTTTTTGGAGACTATCCTCTGCTTTTCCTACTGGAAGTCCTCTTCAGAACAGCCTTCATGTACCTTTATATGCTGCTAGCTTCCAGATTTCTTGGAAAACGAGGAGTCGGACAGCTTACTCCATTCGAATTTATTATCGTTATCGTCTTAGGCTCGGCGGCAGGGGACCCGATGTTTTATCCTCAGGTATCTCTGCTCCAGGGAGTAGCCGTCATAACAGTCGTAGTATTGCTCGAAAAGGTAATTGCCGAACTATCTCAAAGAAACAAGAAGCTGGAACATATCATACAGAGCACCCCACAACTTTTAGTCAAAAACGGACAAGTTCTGGATAAAGCTTTAAATGAATCTGGACTAACCAAACAAGAGCTGTTAATGCAGCTTCGAACGGAAAACATAAGAGATATCGGTGAGGTAGAATACGCTTACCTTGAACCGATGGGAAAACTAAGCGTTTTTAAGCTAGAAGGGGGGAAAGAAAAGAAAGTAGAAACTACTCTCCCACAATAACCATTAGATAATATTATGAACCTAACACACCCGGAGGGTGTGAGTGCAAGTTGTCAATAGTTCCAGCTTAGGTCAATTTGTTTGTTGAATCCATTTTTCCCTAAAACTAAAATTCCAGCATGCCGAATAAACCAATTTGCGATATTTGTCATATCCGACCCGCTACTCATACCATCCAAGTATCTAGAAATGGAAAAAGGGAAATAATCCAAGTTTGCGACGTCGATTACCAAAACGCTATAGAGCAACGAGGTTTTTTCTCACCCTTTGAGTCTTCCTTTGGTGCAGACCCTTTCGGATTCTCCTCTGATTACTACGATAATTTTGAAAACCTTTCTTCTCGGATAGGTTTTCCCATTCCCAGACACCGTGAATCCGTCGACATTGACCAGTTCTTCTCCGAACACACCAAAGAACTGATTCAAAAAGCTGCTCAAAAGGTCATTGAGTCTGGCAGAAACGAACTTGACACTGAGCATCTTCTGTACGCCCTTATTGATAGCGATGTCATTACCGAAATCTTGGAACAATTCAATATCAATCCAAAAGATCTTAAAGGATACGTTGAAGACAACATCCCAAAAGGCAGGTTAGATAAGAAGGAAAAAGCCGAAGTCACTGTCTCTCCAAGAGTAAAAAATGTTATCGAAAAAGCCTTCGAAGTTTCTCGAGAAATGGGACATAGCTATATCGGTCCCGAACATTTGTTATTAGGGCTGGCAATGGAAGAAGATGGCTTGGCCTACGATATTCTAAAAAGCTACGGGTTAAATGCAAATGCCATTCGGCAACAAACGTTAAAAGTGGTTGGTCGAGGAGCGAAGGAAGGCCGAGTCGAAACTAAAACCAAGACGCCTCAACTCGACAAATATTCCCGCGATTTATCCAGGTTAGCCAAAGAAGGAAAACTAGACCCGGTTATCGGCAGATCCGATGAAATTGAGACAACGATTGAAATTCTCTCTCGAAGAACAAAAAATAATCCCGCATTGATCGGAGAACCCGGCGTCGGAAAAACAGCGATAGTTGAAGGACTAGCCCAAAGAATTGAAAACCGCGACGTTCCGGAAGTGTTGCTGAATAAAAGAGTGGTCGAATTTAATATCAATTCCATTGTCGCCGGATCTAAGTACCGAGGAGAATTTGAGGAAAGAATTAAAGAAGTCATCGACGAGATAGTTGTTCATAAAGACGAATTGATTATTTTCGTTGATGAGCTGCATAACATTGTCGGTGCCGGAGCAACCGGAACGGAAGGTGGCCTAGATGTCTCTAACGTAATCAAACCCTACCTGGCCCGGGGAGAACTTCACCTGATCGGAGCCACCACTCTAAATGAGTACCAGAAATATATTGAAAAAGACATGGCTTTGGAACGAAGATTTCAGCCTGTCTTTATTTCCGAACCGACCGTCCTCCAAACAATTGAGATTCTTCGCGGATTGCGGGACAAGTATGAAGCTCATCACAAAGTTAAAATTACAGATGAGGCGATCGTTGCCGCAGCCGAACTTTCAAATAAATATATTAGTACCCGCTTCTTGCCTGATAAGGCAATCGATCTCGTGGACCAAGCCGCTTCTAGAGTGAGAATCCTTTATGCTTCGAAACCAGAAACCGTCAAAAAAATCGAAGAAAAAGTGACCCGATTAAAGAGGGAAGAAGAATCAGCCACTTCTCGAAGACAATACGATCAAGCGAAAAGGTACGCTGAGGAAATTCAAGCCCTAGAAAAAAATATTGAAGAAGAAAGGGCTAACTGGCGAAGAGAAAGGGGAGTTACCACCGGCGAAGTGAAAAAGGAACACATTGCTCAAATCGTTTCCAAAATCACAGGTATTCCTGTAACTGACCTTACGCAAGAAGAAAGAGAACGGCTTTTGAAAATGGAAGAAAAACTTCACCAGCGAGTCATTGGTCAAAACGAAGCAGTTACCGCTGTTTCGGACGCGGTTCGTCGCTCCCGAGCAGGCTTAACGAGTGGAAAACACCCAATTGCCACCCTTATGTTTCTCGGCCCAACCGGGGTGGGAAAAACCGAACTGGCTAGATCTCTGGCGTGGGTCATTTTTGGGGATGACGAAGCCTTGATTCGATTGGATATGAGCGAGTATAGGGAAAGGCACTCTGTTTCTAGATTAATCGGCGCTCCACCGGGCTATGTGGAGTATGAAGAAGCCGGGCAACTCACCGAATCCATTCGAAGACGGCCTTACAGCGTTGTCTTGCTTGATGAGATTGAAAAAGCCCATCCAGACGTTTTCAATATTCTTTTACAGGTTTTAGACGACGGCCGGCTCACTGACAGTAAAGGACGAACGGTTGATTTTACCAATACTATTATTATCGCCACAAGCAATCTCGGCTCTGATATTATTTACAAAAATTTAATGACCAAGCAGAAAAAATCTTACGAAGAATTAAGAGGGGAGTTAAATATTTTACTCAAGAATTACTTCCGACCAGAGTTTTTGAACCGAACCGATGAAATTATTGTTTTTCATGCTCTCACTGAAGAAGAAATAAAGACCATTACTAAGCTTCGGTTAGAAAGACTTAAGGTAATGGCTCGGGGGCAGGGAATTGATCTTTCTTTCGATAAATCGGCCGTTGAACACATCGCCAAAGAAGGCTTTGCCCCAGAATTTGGAGCGCGAGAACTTCAAAGAAAAATCAAAACAGAGATCGAAAACCCTCTCGCTAAAGAAGTGTTGAGCGGAAAAATAAAAGAAGGGGAGAAAATCGTGGCTTTTTTCGATCCTGTAAATCATGTTTTCAATTTTTCCCATTCAGCTTCTCCCTAATCTATTTTACCTATGCGGATATCCCAATTTCTGTTAACCACCCTGTTTTCGTTAAAGGCATTCTGATTCGAAATTTTTCTCTAGAAGTGATATAAGTTATGTATGAGTGACCAGAACATTAAGTGGAACAATAAAGTTAAGCTTGTTTTAGCCGATGTCGATGAGACGATAGCGGATGTTTATACTCCCGCGGAGCCGGAAATGATCGGAGAACTAACCTCTGTCCTTGAAGAAGGGGTAGTTATCTTTTTCGTTACAGGAGCAAGCCTCGCGAGGGTCGAATCGAGAATTACTAATCAAATTCCAGGCCATCTGAGAAGATTTACATTAGTAAGCCACTGTAACGGGGCAGAAGTATGGGGGTTTAATAGCGAGGGAGATAAAAAGGAGAAGCCCTTTTACAGTCTCTATGATGAAACTTTTTCCCAACAACAAAAAGATAAATGGCGAGAAATTGTCAAACAACTAATTGAAGAGTTTAAACTCTCGGTCTACCCGGCAACTAAAGTTTCGGAGTTTAAAACGATGGCTGGCCATAATCCGCTAGCCGTAATGCTCGAAGATAGAGGACCGCAAATAACTTTTGAATTTGTTAACGGTTATGACCTCACACCGGAACAGGAAAAACAGCTAGAAATGTCCGTGCCACAAACTAATGGAGCACTAGATTTAAGAATTCCGGTGCTCGAAAGAGCAGATCGCCTGTTTCAAGAAAATAATATTCCGGTTACGCCAAGATTAGGAGGAATATTTGCCCTAGATTTTGCCATAAAAGGGGTATCAAAAACCTACTCAGTAAAGCACGTTCTCGAAAATGAAAATATCCTTGAGTCTGCCGGTTTATCAAGACAAGATTTAGAAAATCCAGATCACATTGAGATCTGGGGCGATAAATTTGATCAATTTAGAGGCGGCACGGATCGGCATATGTGCGAGGCGGTAAACCCAAAGGTTAGAGCGATTGACTTTCGTGAGGAAGACCCTTCCGGTTTTCTTCCTGGCTACAACGTGGTAATTTGGAAGGGAAAATATCACCTACACCATGGTTTACTAGAGTATCTTAAATCTCGACATAACAAGTAGGTGTGAACCTAACACACCCGGAGGGTGTGTTAGTGGAGTTACAAGTCGGGGCTAGCCCTGATCCAATCGGGGCTGGCGGATCAAGTTAAATGGGTGTATAATTCTTTCCAACGAGAACAAAATTCAGATTGGAAGGAGGGTGAGAGCCTTGATTTTTCTCGTTTGGCTGAGGATCGACAGAACCAAAGCCCCGAAGGCTGACCAAGTGGGCCGAGAAAAAGCGGTTAATTTTTTAGTTTCGCAAAGGTGTGCCGCCCGAGAAAGCTTGATATGGTGGCTAGCGCAGAATGGTCTTGAAAAGAAAGTGGAGATCATCAATACCTTAAGCCACCTTGGTGTTTTGGAAATGAACATCATGGAAGGGTCGCTGGAACTTCTCAAGCAATGTCCTTTCATCGAGGCAATCGTTCCTGATGTGAAGGTGGGGAATCTGATCCGTTAGAGCTAACTCGTTAACTTTCCTTAAACCGTCGACGAAAAAAACGTTGGCGGTTTTTCTTTGATAAACTTTCGTGGTATAAATAAATTATCCGGCTAGAACGGCTTCTGCACGTTTCAAATCTTTAAAAATCAATATCGTTTTACTATGGATATTTGATCTCTTTTTACTTACCACTTTAGGAGCAACCACGTGAACCGTGTTCAGTTATCAACCGAAGCAAAATATCTTAAACTTGGTTTATACGAGCATTACAAAGGTAAAAGGTATATGGTGCTAGGCGTGGCTATTCACAGCGAAACCCTGGAAGAATTTGTCGTCTATAAAGCTCTTTACGGAAAAGGATTTACTTGGTTAAGACCGCTCAAGATGTTTTTGGAAACGATCGAGGTTGGGGGAAGGACAACCCCAAGATTTCGTTATCTTCCATCGACAGGAAGGTTAAACAAAGAAAAGGAAATTAAATTAAGGTAAACTTGATTTAAAAAGAGGAAATAAATGGCCATCACTGATTCGCGAGAGAAAATTATCTCAAAAAGAGGGTATCGAAAAGACATTTCCGGAGATCAATACGATCTTTACTTATCCAGTTATCCGGTGGCCGCTAACTACCTTATGGAAAGGCTAGCTGGTAGGGGTAAGGTCGTGGCCGAGCTTTGTTGTGGAGTAGGGGTCACCTTAGAAACACTCGCAAAGGTGTTTAATCATTTGATCGGTGTAGAGCTAGACGCAAATGCCTTAGCGCATTGTAGAAAAAATTTGGAAAGAGAAGGAGTATTAAATAAAGTTACTCTAATAAATGGCGACGTGTCTGACGAAGTTTTATTAAGAAACATCAAGGCAGATCTTGTCATTTACGACATCCCGTACTGGGTGTCTCTAAAGTTGCCTGACGGGACAGATATCCTGGAGAAAAACCCAAACTTTGAGACTTTAGTGGTCAAGATCAAAGAGCTAATTACCGAAGATATCGTTGTTTTTGCCCCGCCTTGGTTTGAATATCCTTTGGCGGAAAGAGTGTTTGGCAAATGTGAATTTCAGAAAATCTATATAAATGGCCGCTACGATCGAAATTACATTTTCTCTGGAAATCTAGTTAATCAGGAAGGGGTCGCGGAAAAACAACTGCGTTATTAATCCCTGATTGATTAGAAAAGTAGAGATTAAAAGTAACAAAAGTGTATTCAAAAGAGAACCGTCCCCTTAGCCTTGCTTTTTATTCACGTTTATCCTTATAATAAGTCCCAAAGAAAATTCAAGGAGGGGGACAATGCGCTTTAGAAAATGCCAAGAAGCCCTGTTTAAGGGGATGAGGCCAAGGTTCCCAAAAGGAATCAACCAACTAAACCAGCTTTACTCAAGTGGTAAGGGATTTAGTGTCAATGATCTTAGAGAGGTGCTCCGAGGAGTTCCTGGTTTTTACACGGCCTGCCTTGGTCTACTTACGTCGGATGGCTACCACTGGCATGTCCAGGTAATCTTCCTATATGAAAACGAGGTTGTTTACGTCCTTTTTCCTTGGCGAGACAATAAGGGAATGGAGCGTTCAGTCGCACTTTACCCTGAAGAAGCCATTCCGAAAGAAGCCCTGGTTCGCCTGGTAGGTAAGATAACAAAGTCCCTAGAAATGCGTCAAGTTCAAAGGGCAGACGTTCCCGCCTAATAACTTAATTTACTCTCGCCCCAGAAAACCCTTCATCCCAGATCCAAATGGAGCACTCGTGGAGGAGGTAATCACTTCTGTGTTTACTTCCTCTTTTCCTTTTAGCAAAAGAACAGATGTAAAGCTGGTGAATAATTGAAAACCAGGCCTATAGTTGACAGATGTTACGGCCCGTGGTAGAATTCCCTCAAATAAACTAAAAAAGGAGAGTGCGCCTGCCATGTGTTCAGACGACCAGATAGCAAAGCTGCGGGAAGATATCGACATTCTCACCCAAAGAGTAACCGCGCTTGAGGAAAAATTAGGGACCTCCCCAGAAGAAGTTCAAGAAAAAGTCTCGTTCGAAGAACACTTAGAAAAATTAAAGGAGGAGATTGGCCGGACCGTTTTCTCGTACCATCGCGGCGGAAAACCAAAAGCGTTGGCAAGGGTGATTGATCTGATACCAAACATGTCGACGCTTGTTGAAAGAGCTCAAGTCGTTTCCCGTCTCCGAAGAGAAGAAAAAAAGCTTTTGAGTGAATTTCAGAAATTCTACGAGGGTTCTGAAGGTCTTCTTCAGGAAATCAGAGCCCTCGTTGAGCAGGCACCCAGAGACCTCTACGAGAAAACGAGAATAGAGGCTGACACTTTCCTAACCAAACACGGTGTCTGGGGAAGCTGTATGGGAACCGTATATCAAATTGAGTACCTGTTCGGGGAAAGGAATGATTATAACTCAGGCCTTCTCTTAGGTGTACCGAGGGGAGCAATGGAAATGGTTACGTTCTTCCGAACAGTGCTTATCGTCATTAACGGCCTTGGCAACAAAAGCGCCACTCCCGTCTTGGCATAAAAAAGCAACCGGTACGGGCAGTGTGTTGATAATCAACTACTGCCCTTTTTCTTTCTCCTTTGCCTTTTCCTCGGCACTCCTATTCACTGGAAAGCCGCCTTACTCACCCTGCTGCTCGAAACCAATCTTGTTAAACTTGCCTATAGTTGTATAATATATCTCTAGAAAGCTATCCAGATATTAGGAAAGGAGAGGAAGCAATGTCTGCGGTAGTGGCTCTAAAGGAGCTGAAAGAGAGAATTAGCCACGTAAAATCTTCATTGGTAATGGCTCTAAAGAAGCTAAAGGGGAGACTTAGCCACGTAAAATCTTCATCCTGGCACTTTCAGTTCGTTGAAATGGTCTGGAAGGAGGGCGCTCGGAACTCGAAAGCTTGTTCGTATTACTGGGTTAAGTTTCCCACCTCGATGCTGATCGTTCTATTGGTTCTTTGCTTAGTTGGGGTGGTTTATCCCGTGGGGTGGTTCCTAGGCTTCCAGTTTAAGTTTTCAGCACCTAAAAGCGGCGAGTATAATGAGGGTGGTGAATTATTTTACCCTTACAAAACCACCAGAAAAGGTAAAAAGGTCCGGTTTGCTCCGTGGGAAATCGCTATGGGGATTTGCTGGGCCTTGATCGTAATCTTGGTGGCCCACCATCTAGTTTTCAATGACCCGGCCTTGGGCGTCGGGATACTCACGTATGGAGCATTGACAGTCGCGTTAGTCACTCTCTGCGTGCTGCTGTGGCCCGTGTTACGGAAGAAGGCAACTTCAAGTGATCGACCCAGACTTAGGCTGTTTTCTTTCCGGGGCAGTATCGACAATCGGCTCACCCGCAATCTGTCTTCTTTTTGGGACAGGGTCTGTCCCAAACTAATCGTTGACGAATAAATCATCGTCGAAGGAGTAAACTGACCGCCAGTAAAGAAATATACTGGCGGTTTTTCTTTGGCAAATGATCCAAACCCATCCTCTTCTCCTCACACTTTGCCAAGATATTTCCTAAACCGAGGTCTAACCTAAGGCGGGTTTGAAAAAAGCTTTGATAAAAGATCTTTACCTTTTTTTAAAGATTTGCTAATATTAGGACTGTTGTCTTCATTAGGGCTCATAAAAGTTTAGAAATTTTTAAAAAATTATTCTTTTACTATGTCAATGACTAAGTTAATAAACCGATTGAAAAATCCTGCCTTTCTCGCTCTGGCAGCTCTCTTTCTGAGCGCTACGTCTGTCTTCGCGGCCGAAGGGGCCACTAACAACCACGCCGCTTTTGCTCTTACCTTTGGTTGGATCGCCGTCCTTCTTTTTATCGCCAAACTCTCCGGACTGGTAGACAGGTTTGGTCTGCCTCCCGTCCTCGGGGAGCTAATCGTCGGGGTGATCTTAGGCAATCTTGTTTTGCTCAATATCCACTGGTTTGAACCTCTCAAACATAGCGAGATTATCACCTTTTTAGCTGAGCTGGGAGTAATCATCTTACTTTTTCAATCCGGTTTAGAGTCAAATCTCACCGAGATGCGCCGGGTAGGAGTAAGAGCTTCCCTCGTCGCGATCATTGGGGTAGTCGTTCCGTTCCTTCTTGGGGCGTATCTGGCCGGACCTTGGCTTTTGCCAAATCTCTCAAGTAACAGTTATCTTTTCCTGGGAGCCGCTTTAACAGCCACCTCGGTTGGGATTACCGCCAGAGTTTTTCGTGATCTGGGCAAAAGTAAAATAAAAGAAGCCAAAATTGTTCTTGGCGCGGCGGTAATTGATGACGTTTTAGGTTTGATCATCCTAGCAGTTGTCTCCGCTATCGTCACTAAAGGAAACGTCAACCCGGCGGAAATTGGATTAATCAGCGCAAAAGCGATTGGATTTTTGGTCTCGGCCATCTTAATTGGCCAACTTATCGCGCCGCACCTTTCTAAGCTCCTTTCCAAAATCCATGATGGGGTAGGAATGAAGTTTACGCTAGCCATTACTTTCGCCCTCGTTTTTTCTTACCTCGCCAGTCTAATTGGCCTCGCCCCAATTGTCGGAGCTTTTGCCGCCGGTCTTATCCTTGACCCAGTCCATTTCAAAGCCTTCAAGGACCCGGAAATCGTAACAGAACTGCGAGAGGTTGCCAACGACGTTTCGGAAAAAGCGAAAGATAAAATTATCAGCACCATCCGCCATCACTCCGATCATCACCTCGAAGAAATTATTCAACCCATTGGACTTCTTCTTGTCCCGATATTCTTTGTGGTAACCGGGCTGCAAGTTAAGCTGGAAACTTTGGCTAATCCCTCAATACTGCTAACCGCCTTAGCGATAACCCTCGTCGCCGTCGGGGGTAAAGTCATCGCCGGTACGGCAGCCGGAAATGTGAATAAGTGGGTCGTGGGTTGGGGAATGGTCCCTCGGGGAGAAGTAGGCTTGATCTTTGCCAACGTCGGTAAAGCTTTAGGAGTAGTCGGGGATGAAGCTTTTTCGGTCATTGTTATTATGATTATTCTTACCACTCTCCTTACTCCGCCAATTCTGACCTTTTTACTTAAGCAGCAATCTCAACAAGCCTCGGCAAAGCCTGACAGCATCCCAACCGCTGTTCCATCAACGTTGTAGACGAACAAATATCAGCGCTACTTTTGTGATCCTTTCATCCTCAGTGTTCA
This sequence comes from Candidatus Woesebacteria bacterium, assembly GCA_020060105.1. Taxonomy (GTDB): domain Bacteria; phylum Patescibacteriota; class Microgenomatia; order Woykebacterales; family 2-01-FULL-43-14; genus JAGVAV01. Next base: position 33,463 of record JAGVAV010000023.1, read on the forward strand.
AGAAAGGTGAAGGCCTTTTATTGATCCAAAAATTCCCAAACTCTAAAATTCAACTAGGAAATGAGTTACTCACAGTTAAAACTGGTCTGGGAAGAAATTTCTGAAAGCTTTTGGTTTTTACCCGGTCTTTTGACTTTGGGTGCTTTGATACTTACCCCTCTCCTTATTTTTATCGATCTCGTTTTCCAAGAAATGATTGGCCAACTAACCCCAACTTTTTTAATCAGTTCTCCAGAGTCCACTAGAGGCCTTTTGTCAACAATCGCCACTACCGTAGCGACTATTGCCGCGGTCACCTTTTCCATCACCATCGTAGCTATCCAGCAAGCCTCAAACCAATACTCACCCCGAGTTCTTCAGACTTTCCGAAAAAGTTACAGTTATCAGGCGGTTCTAGGCATGTTTATTGCCACTTTTCTAACGTCATTACTGGTGCTTTCAACTATCAGAGTGGGCAATCCTGGGCAAGAAGTTTTTATCCCCAGACTTTCTATCTTCGCCGTAATGCTTCTTACTCTCGCTGACCTTGGATTACTAATTTTCTTTCTGTCTCAAGTTCTTCGCTCGCTCCAGGCAACGGAAATTATCGCTGAAATTAATAATGAAGTAAGAAAGCAAATTAACAACATCTATCCTAGCGAGATTGGAGAGGAAGTTAAAGAATCCGAACCTCCTCAAAAGATTATTGAAAAACTCAAAGGAGGAGAGGAACCAATCTATTTACTAGCAGAAAAACCAGGCTTTATCAAAAGAGTCAATGAAGAACTTCTAGAAAGGGCCTCAACTCAAGCCGTAAAATGGATCTATATCTTCCCTCAGATTGGCGATTTTGTCGGGGTCGGAGATCCCTTAGCCGAAATTGATAATACGAAGGAAAATAAAAAGATTTTAAAGCTTTTGAAGGAGGCCATCACTATCAGTAGCAGAAAGTCAACCAAAGAAAATGCTCTCTTTGGGATTCACGAACTCTCCGACGTTATCTTAAAAACCCTTCCCAGTGGCGACGAAACTAGTCCGGGGTATTGCTTAGAATTCATAGGCGACGCTCTCACTCAGCTAGTTAACCGAAAGTTTCCTTCAAACGAAAGGACTTTGAAAGAAAAAACCATTCTCGTTCTAAACAATCACACTTGGAATCAGTTCGTCGAAACTGGTTTTGGCCGAGCCGATCAAGAACTTTCCAAATCTCCTCAACTCCTCCTCATCGCCATTCGAAACTTAGGAAAAATCAGATCGATAGCCAAGAGTAACTATAGAAAGAACGTTATCTTGAAAGAATTGGGAAAAATTAGTCGGATAATCCAAAAAGCGCCTTTTATCCAATCAGAAAAAGAAAATCTCCTGGAAGCTCTCGAAAAAGCAAAAAGATAATCTTTTGAAGCGTAAGTAAAAAGAGCTTGTCGCAAATCAAATCTGTCTTTTCAAAACTTTCTCCACTCTCGTCTCCAGATCCGGCATTTCTCGCCCGGAAAGGTAAAACTCCTCATAATAAGCTTTCACAAATCCGGCCACGGGAGTGGCGATCAGTGCCCCCAAGAAACCGAAGGCGTAAGTTAACCCCACCACGAAGAAAATAATCAAGACAGGGTTAATCTCCGTTTGAGAAGAACGAACGTATGGAGCGAGAAGATCGCCCGCAAGCTCTTGCATAATAAGGTAAAAGATCAGAACCCACAAGGCTTTCACTGGGTCAATCGCCAACGCGATTAGGACCGGGGGGATAGTCATAATCAAAGGACCAACTCTCGGAATAAGTTCGGAGAAAGCGGTCACCACTCCCCAAATCAAGGCCCCCGGTATTCCAATTATCAATAAGAATGTCGCCGCTAAGAACCCTTCAACTAAGCCAACGATTAGACTGGCCCATAGCCATCCGATGGTCGTGTTTGACCCTTTGACCAAGGCTCTCTCCGCTTTAGTCCTTAAACGAGTTGGGAAAATCTGCAAGTAAGTTCGGATTAGCGGTCTGGGGTTAGCAAGAGAATAAATCAGAACGCTAAACAAAACGGCGCCAAAGATTAACAAGTTTAGCAAAGTAATGGAAAATTGTCCAATTTGAAAAACGACTGACTGGATTGTCGGTAACACTTGTTGGGCAATAAGAGTGGTAATTTCTTCTCTTTCAAGAATCGCCAAATCTGCCCCTAGTAAGTTAGCCACTCTTTCCGTTACTAGCGAAAGATATTGCGGTAAATCCCTGGTCACCCGACCGATCTCGACGGTTAGAATTGGCAGTATTAACCAACCGACCAGAGACACAAACGAGACAATCCCGGCCAACGTAAGAAAGGTCCCCAGGGAGCGAGGAATCTTTTTTTCCTCCAGCCTCGTCACCAAAGGATTGAGAGTAATCGTCAATATAAAAGCTGAGAGAAAAACTAAGACGACTGCTCGGACTAAGTTAAGAAACAAGACTAAGAGGATAATCGCTACCGTCAGGAATATCAGTTTTTTAAAGGTTGAAAATAAGTTTGGGTAGAAAGTTTCTGGATTCACAACTCCTCAACTCGATCCTAGTTTTTAAGATTCGCTAAGACCGTGGGCTTTTAACCCCCGGTAATTAATCATTCCTTAGCTTGCTCTTTAATTTCTTCTCCAGTCCTCTCCGCTTGCCGCCTAGCTCTTTCTTTTAGCTTTTCTCCTCGGGCTCGGATATCATGATAAGCCTCTTCAAGTTTTTTTCGATTTTCCTTTCTCATCAGAACAACCGCCGCCGCCCCAATCGCTGCCCCAATTACTAAAGCGGCCAGAGTTCCCATACCGCCTCTTTGTCCATTGTTCATACTTTGTCACCTCCTTAGCCAAAAAACATTCTCGGAATAGCTAAGATTTTTCCCTTAATCTGATTTTTCAAGCTCCTCGCCTCACCAGTGACATCTTTAACGTCTCGAAGCACCATCTGAAGCGTATCCAGCGTTTGAGCTATTTTCAAAATAAGATAAACCAAAAATCCTACCAAAATCAAAAACCCAAACGCCAGACTAAGGTATAAAAAATCTAAGCTGGTAAGAACAGTACTCAACGGTTTTTCCTTTCAAACAAACAGTTTAAACACCTTAAGTGAGTTGACCAACCGCCCGACTGACATCAGTCGGCTTATTGTAAACCCTATCCGGCAAACGCTCTAAAGTCAGACGGACATTCTTATCCGCTCCTTCTTGATCGGCTTTTTTAATTAATTCTTCCTTACTCACCGGATAGTCGACACCTTCAAGAAACTTTTGGACTTGGACAGGGTTTACTGTTTCTCCTTCCTCTCCAGACATAGATTCTTCTCCTCTCATCGTTCTTTCCTCCTCCTTCTCCCGTCCGGTCATGGAAACGGATTCGACGTTTGCGGCCCCGTGGTGTTCTAAAATCCTTCTGGCTTCCATTTCTCGCTCTGGCGGGGAGGAAACCAAAATCAACACGCCACCAGCTCTAATTTTTTCCTCGTAGTCACGCGCCCGCTCTTCCGGAATCCCTAGCCCTACCAAACCTCCAGTCAGACCACCAGCCAAAGCTCCAGTCACCGCTCCGGAAACAGTCGTTGCTGCCGCTCCGGTCAAACCTAGGGCCGCGGCGATCGGTCCTCCGATCAAAATCGCCCCTAAGCCTGGAACAGCGATCGCCCCAACTCCGGCAAGCAAACCTCCAAGGCCTCCGATCACTCCTCCGGCCGCTGCGCCGGAAACCGTGCCTTTAGCCACGCTGGCTCCGGTTCTCTCCGCCAGATCTTCTCCTTCTTCCTCTTCTTTCACCATCACCGAAACATCCTTCATTTCAAATCCCGCTCTCTTCAGATCATTCACCGCCATCTCCGCGTGCTCTCGGTTTGGAATCACTCCGACCACTGACCTAGTCATCATTTTTTACCTCCACGGGTTTAAAAGTAATCAAAATTTAAACAGGAAAGTCTATAACAACCGTAAAAAGCAATCCCTATCATAAGTTAGGATATGGGGAAGGATCAACAACGAGGCTTATCCAAGCCTGGCAAGATAATTGCCGATAAACAACCATCTAAAAAACGTCGCCAAGTCATTAACTAGTTGCAAGTGAGTCCTATAGTTGACCGACTGTTTTATTTCCGACATAATCTCAGCTATAAAAAGGTGTGTAATTTACAAACAGTAAAATGCGTGCCTAAAAGAGAAGCGCCTCCTTAGTCTATTTACTGGAGGTTAGCTAAAGGTAGGGGGATCAGCTGAATCTTGAATTAAAATCCAACATATCAGATTATTCAAGGCACTATGAGCAAGATAATTCAAACCGTCTGTACCCTTGGCCCGGCTTCTCAAAAACCTGAGACTTTAGAAAAGTTAATCTCTTCCGGCATGAACATTGCCCGTTTCAACTTTTCTCACACGACCCCAGAACAGTTTCTTCGTATTAAAAGCTTAATTGAAAAATATAACCAAAAACTAGGTAAAAAGACAAAAATTCTCCTAGATCTCCAAGGACCAAGAATGAGAGTCGGGCTCTTACCTGAAGAAGGTCTTAACTTAAAGGAAGGGGAGGAAGTGACTTTTTCGACGGGTCTTTCGGATAATAGGGCCATCCACATCGATAATCCACACCTTCATGAAGATATAGAGCCTGGCCAGCCAATGTATCTTTCTAATGGAGAAATCGAACTTAAGGTCGTTTCTAAAAAGGGCAATAAAATCATGGCTAAGGTTCTGATTGGGGGAGTACTTTATTCCAGAAAAGGGGTCAATGTCCCGGAAACCAAAACACGAGCCAGGGGATTGACCGATAAAGATCTAAAGGACGTTAAACTTGGAGTAGAAAATGGAGTGGATTTCATCGCCTTATCGTTTGTAGGGGACAAGTCCGACGTTAGAGAACTTCGTGAAAAAATCAATGACCCGACTACCGGAATCGTGGCAAAAATCGAAAGAAGGGCGGCGATCGCTAACCTAGAAAAAATCATCAAAGCCTCTGACTTAATAATGGTCGCTCGAGGGGACCTGGGAGTTGAGTTTCCTTTGCCAGAAATTCCGTTTTTACAAAAAGAAATAATTAGTAAAGCAAATCGTTTTGACAAACCGGCGATCGTCGCGACCCAAATGCTTGCCAGCATGGTCAATCATCCGCATCCCACCCGAGCCGAAGTCACTGATGTAGCTAATGCCGTCCTAGACGGGGCTTGGGGCGTGATGCTTTCCCAAGAAACTGCCTTTGGCCATTACCCGGTCCAGTCTCTGGATTACCTCACCAAGATCACCCAACGAGCGGCACAATTTTCTTCAGGTTAATAACTATTTCAAACCTACTCTCCCCGGAAACTACCATTTCTGTATCTTTAAACACGCCCTTAGACAACACCTTGGCAACAAATTATGGTGTCATTTTGAAAGACCCATCAAAAGTTTAATTTCAACGAGAAACGCTATCTGAAAAAAACGCAGTTTTATTTAGCCCTGTTTAACCAAGGCCTAAAACCTTAAGTTAAAATTAGTCGACAAAGGTTAAAGCGACGCCTTTTTTACTGGCTCGGCCCGTTCGGCCAATACGATGAATATAGTCTTCGTAATTTTCCGGAAGATCGTAGTTGATAACGTGGGTGACACTGTCAATATCTAAACCCCGAGAGGCCACGTCTGTGGCCAAAAGCACTTTTATCTCGTTATTTTTAAATCGGTCAAGAGTTTTTTGGCGTTGATTCTGATTCTTATTGCCATGAATTGCCCCAACTTTAAAACCGCGTATGGTTAGTTGTTTATTTAGCTTCTCCACTCCGTGCTTTGTTCGACCGAAAACCAAAACTTTATTAAAGCCTTCGCCAATTAACAAATCGTGTAGTTGCTCAATCTTTTTCTCTTTATCGATTACTTTGATGATATCCTGGTCGACATTACCTGAAGTGTCAGCTCGTTTGACTGAGATAGTCACCGGATCAGTAACGAAGGTATTTAGAATTTCCCGAACTTTCGGAGAGATTGTTGCGGAGAAAAAGAGTGATTGACGCTCCTTCGGAAGGAGAGCAATAAAGTATTTGACGTCGTGGATAAAACCGATATCAACCATCAAATCAACCTCATCTAAAACGAAAGTGGAGTAATCGGATAAACGAAGATTTCTTCGCTGGATGTGGTCTTTCAATCTTCCTGGAGTGGCGATCACTACCCGAGGGTTTCTTTGAAGATCTTGGATTTGACGTCTCACATCCGCCCCACCGATAAGAAGGGTGGAATAAATTCTCATGTTATCGCTAAATTCTTGCAACTCCTCTCTAATCTGAAAGGCCAATTCTCTGGTTGGCGCAATAATTAAGGCTTTTTGATCCGGCTGTTTGAAAAGTTTGTCGATAATCGGAATCAAAAATGCCGCGGTTTTACCAGTCCCGGTGTCCGCCAAACCGATTAAGTCGCGACCCTCTAAGATTGGCGGAATTGCTTGGTCTTGAATCGGCGTCGGATGAGCGTATCCGCGCTTAGTAATATTTTGTTTTAAGATACCATGAATCGCAAAATCCGAAAATTGATGCGTTGAGGCAAAGCTTTCCACTGAAGAAAGCTCATCAGCTCGTCGGATAAAAATGTTAACATCTTGTCCAGCCAGCTTTGACTTAGGTCTGTTATTGGCACTTCGACCAAATCTAGTTCTATTGTCAAAAAGTTTCTGAGAATGGCTGAGACCGCCATTGTAAGACGTTTTCTTAAAGGAACTTTTTTGTCGCGACCCGTAACGGATCGAAGCACTATTGCCTTTTTGACCGGTGTTACCCGGGTTTGATTTGTAAAACATAATTTTGATATTGGTTGAAGAAGAAAAACTAAAAGATCGATGCTTGCCAAAAGGGCAAAGGACTTATCCTGAAATTTTAGGAGCTACTTTCAAAGATTTAATCCCGCTTTTGGCAACTTGACTAATTTTGCAGTAACTTGAAGGGAAGAATCAAATGTATAGCTCGTATTCTAGATCAACTCTAGAGCATTATACCATAAAGTTAGGAAAAAAGCAAATCCTATAACATTAGGTGGCTTAAAACTTGATAAAAGACTGGTTTCCAAAGTAGAAATTAAAAGCTTTCAGCAGGTCTGTTAGATCAAAGTTTGGTTTTTGAGTAGCTACATTATTAACTATTTCCTTGAGGACTTGAACGCTCAAGGTATATTTTAGATTGTTCTCTTCAGCAAAGGTAGGTTCCTCACCCTTCTTAACACGATCATCATTTAAAATGATACACTTGGTACTTTCATGGAAAACAGGGGCTTGTTCACAGTAGAGAGAGCCTTTCCAGAACAGTTTATTGGCGTTGATTAAAATGTCAGAAAGCTTTTGAGGTTTTGGTTGCATTAAGACGATTATACCAGAAAACTGCCGAAATGTACATTTAGCTTCGCCGTTTTACGCTTAGTATAAGTTCGGAAGGGGGACGTTTCTCTTTTGAATACGAAATTGGTTAATTTTTTAAGTTAACGGCTTCCTAACGATACACTCTTAATCTCTTTCCTTCTCCTTGACACCTGCCAACCCTTCCCTTATCATAAATATATGAATAAATGTTCATATAACTGCTGTAATCCCGACAGTTATGAATTTCAAAGAGTAATTAGCCTATCTTCTTTACTAAAAATCGTCTCCGAAGAAAGCCGATTAAAAATACTTTGCATTTTGAAAGAAGGGGAGCACTGCGTTTGTGAAATAATAAATCACCTCTCATTATCCCAAAGTCTTATTTCCCATCACCTAAGAGATTTAAAAGATTTTAACGTTGTTTCCGATCACAAAAGGGGAAACAGGGTTTATTACTCATTAACAAAACAGGGCAGAAAATTTGCCGATATTTTATTTAGCTTAGATTAAGGGAGGTCTTTATGAAAATCGAAGTTTTAGGTTCCGGATGTAACAACTGCAAAAAGCTCTATGACCTGACTAATCAGGCAGTTAAAGAATTAAACCTCGAGGCCGAGGTTGAGTACATAACTGATATCAAAAGGTTAGTTGAAATGGGGATAATGCAAAGCCCTGCCCTCGCCATTGACGGGGTTGCGGTAATGACGGGCGCGACAACAAACCTCGAGAAAATCAAAGAGGTCCTTCAAAAAGATAAATCGGATAATTCAGCCAACGGCTGCCAAAACAAAACTTGTCGTTGTCATAACGGCTGCTGCTAACGCATATGGATATTTTCTTTCCAATTCAAATATTTGCCGACTGGGTCGTTTATAATTTGCTCAACTTACCAAGATCAACGCAGCTTGCCGAAAGTTTAAACTTTTTTATCTACGACACTTTAAAAATTATTCTTTTGATCGTGGTCATTAATTACTTAATGGCGGTCGTTCGTTATTACTTACCGATTGAGAAGTTACGCGATTTTCTAACCAGTCGAAAATTTTACGGATTTGATCATTTGTTCGCCTCAATGTTTGGGGCGGTCACGCCGTTCTGCTCCTGCTCTTCCATTCCTTTGTTTATCGGTTTTCTAAAAGCCGGCATACCCTTAGGGGTAACTTTTTCCTTTCTTATTACCTCCCCCTTAGTCAATCAAGTAGCGGTGGCGATGTTCATTGGCCTTTTTGGCTGGAAAGTAACGCTAGTTTACATCACCGCGGGGATCCTGATTGGCGTAGTGGGAGGCTACGTTTTGGGTAAACTCAAAGTAGAAAAATACGTCGAAGACTTTGTCTGGAAAGTCCAAAGTCAACAAAACAACTCTTCGAAGGAAAAAATATCTGCCGGAGATTTAATCAAACAATTTAACGCTGAAACTTGGGATATCACCAAAAAGATCGTTCCTTATGTTTTGGCCGGAATCGCTCTTGGGGCAGCTATCCACGGCTACGTTCCCGCTAATTTCTTCGAACGTTACATTACCAGAGATAATTTATTTGCCGTTCCCTTGGCCACTGTTGTCGCCGTGCCTCTTTATTCAAACGTTACTGGTGTTATTCCCATCGTTCAAGCGCTTGTTGCAAAAGGCATTCCTTTAGGAACAGCTTTAGCCTTTATGATGGCAATCGTTGGGCTATCATTTCCCGAAGCAATGATTTTGAAAAAGGTGATGCGCTGGCAACTCCTGGCAATCTTTTTCGGAGTAGTCACCTTTGGAATAATACTAATTGGATATTTGTTCAACTTACTAAGTCTATCTTAGGGTAACCAAAGGTCATAAGTACCTATCAAACCACGCTGCCGCATGGCCTGCGACTTCCTCCAATTTTCCCTCTTCCTCAAAAAGATGGGTTGCCCCGGGAACAATCACCAACTTCTTATCTTTGGCCTTGGTTAGTTTTTCCAAAGCTTTTTTATTTAAATCAATTACCGGGTAGTCTTCTCCGCCAACCAAGAAAAGAACGGCCGTTTCAACTTTACTCAAATCTTCGCCAGCCAAATCCGGCCGACCCCCTCTGGAAACCACCGCTTCAATTTTTTCTGGAAGCTGAGCGGCGGCAACTAAAGCCGCTGCAGTGCCGGTTGAGGCCCCGAAATAACCCACCTTCAGATTTCTCGTAAACTGATTTTCGCTTGTAAAACGAGTGGAGGAAACTAGTCTGCCGGCTAAAAGGTCGATATTAAAGCGGTACTGCCCGGTAATTTCATCCTCTTTTTCTTCATCTTCCGTTAATAAATCAATGAGAAGAGTCGCCATGTTCGCTCTGTTTAAAACCTCCGCGACGTATCTATTGCGAGGGCTAAATCTCCCACTACCGCTACCGTGAGCGAAAATGACCAATCCGTGAGCCTCTTCGGGAACGTTTAAATTTCCCTTAATAAATTTTCCTTCAGTCTCTATCTGGACTTCTTGACTTAAACTTTTTTCACCCATTTATCTCCTTTTTTCTCATACTCGTGTTTTAAGGCGGCAAAGGCCACCCGATGAGCTCTGGCGCCTTCACCGTAAGTTTCAACGGCACTGTCATGGGTTTTTTTCCAAATCTCTTGAGCGTGCTGATCCGATCTCTGAATAGTCTTTGGAACGGCCACTACTGACACCTCCTTTCGTAACACCTTGACAGTTCATGCCCCAGATTTTAAGCCAAGGCGAAAGTTTTGAGTAGCGTCAAGGATTAGTCTCCTTGACTCATTTTAAAAGATCCAATTCTTCCGGATAAAGGGTGTGAAACCAAATTGTACAGAAAATTTGAGGAAAAGAAAACCCGCCTTAAGCATTTCTGCAAAAAGCGGGCCTGTCCACCGAAGCTTTACGCGAAGGTGGGCGAACCAAGTTTCCGAGAATCTAGTTCCTAGACCGGCGGAGACCGACAGCCGAACCCCATTTCCCGTCCGAATCGTCAACCCAGGCGACGTTGAACTCGAGCCCGCCGTCGAAGCAGAAGAGCAGGCAGTACTCGTCGAACTGGGACTCGCCGCCAGGATCATACTCGTCTCCAGGGAAATCGATGTGCAAAAGGTCGTTATTGCCGAGACGGGTGTGGTCGATCAGTAGGATACTACCGCCAACAATGGCCGGCCAAGCCCACCGATCTCTGTTCACGTACATCGTATCTTCTCGACAACATCTCGGACTCCAGCCCCCACACTCTTTTCCGAAGGAGCCGAGTTCGAGAATGTAGTCCCCTTTGGTTTGAGAATCAACCCATTCCAAGTATTGTCGGGTGGGCGACCAGAGTCGAACGTGCTTTTCGGTAAGAGCGTCCTTTCGGTAGTTGTAGAACCTCCCATCGTAGGCTTTGACCAGACGGTCTTTGATTAGCCATTCCAGGCAAGGGCCATAGCCTTTGCCGTAAGGGTCTTTGGCCCCGACGATCTTTCCCACCAAATCCAGTCGAGGTCGCCAGTACACCCGCTGATCACACCAGGGGGGAATCACCAGACCGCTTTCCGGCTCCACGATGCAAGAAGCATCCAGCTCCGGAATGGCTTTCTGGAATCCTTCCGCCCATCGCTGTGCGGTTAAAACCGGCCAGGGATTAGGGTAAGACCGCGTTGGCGTGACCTTTTCATTGGCGTACTTGTTGCTCAAACTTTCGAAGGTTAGTGCTCCTGATGAAAGAATCTGTTCGATCTGCCGAGCTTCGGTGGAGTCGTGGGGCAATCGGACCAGTTGTGCGATCCGTTCGTTGTACCATTTCGGGTCCTGATGATAGCCGTCTCCTCCCAACTCTTTGGGAAGCCGGTCTCCCAGTGCTTTGATCATCTCCCAGATTTGCCCGGGAGTCGCCTGTGTTTTTCCCACAGTAACCTCTCCTTAATTTTTTACTTCTGCTATAAAGCAGAGCAATTACTATATATACCAAATACCAAAAATTGGCTTGAATGTCAACTATAGATCGCCTCTGGATCGGGAAGCTAGGGAGAGAATCGCAATGCGGCAGCCAAGTAGAGCCCCCATAGCCCGACCGAAATGTCTAAATAGTTAACCTATCACACCCGGAGGGTGTGAAACCGTATATATCTTTCTGGTCTGCACCCTCATCTTTATCCTTGTCAAATTCCAACTCGGCCGACGCCTAAAGCGGAAACCTTCAACTATAACTGCCTAGTTTTGCTAACCGATTTCACGGTAGATTGTTGCTTCGTTTAAAACCGCTTTCTAAACTTAAGGTATGAGCGGGGAAAACTTACCGGGAAAGCACGTCTCTTTTTGGATTGCCTCCACCCCTAAAACAGACTTTCCGCGATTGAAAGCTGGCCTAGAGGTTGACGTCGCGGTTATCGGGGGAGGAATTGCCGGATTAGCCACCGCCTATTTTCTAAAAGAAGCGGGAAAGAAAGTCGCGGTTCTGGAGTCAAGAAGGATTCTTGAAGGAGTGACCGGTCACACCACGGCCAAGATCACCTCTCTGCACACTCTGATATATCAAAATCTAGTTGATCTTTTTGGAAAAGAAAAAGCGAAACTGTTTGGCGAATCCCAACAAACGGCAATTGATAAAATCGAAGAAATCTCACGAAAAAACAACATTTCTTGCGATTTTAAAAGAGCTGCCGCCTACACCTATACTCAAACCGCCGAAAAAGTTAACAAAATCAAAGGCGAGGCCGAAACAGCCAAAAACCTAGGCCTACCCGCTTCTTTTGTGGAAACCTCTCCGCTTCCTTATCCAATCAAAGGAGCGGTACGTTTTGATAATCAAGCCCACTTTCACCCTCGAAAATTTCTCCTTGGCCTCGCAAACTTGATCCAGAGTGGGGGAGGTAAAATTTTTGAACAGACTAAAGTCACCGAGGTCAAAGAAGGCGAGCCTTGCCTTGTGGTCACTGAAAGAGGGGAAATCAGGGCTAAAGACGTTGTCGTGGCTACCCATTACCCAATTTTTAACGAAGGGGGCTACTTTACCCGGCTTAATCCTCTTCGTTCTTATGTTCTTGGCGTTTATATCAACGGCCCCGTCCCTGAAGGAATGTTTATCAATACCGAGACGCCGCTTTTCTCCGTGCGCTCTCAACCCACCGAAAAAGGCCAAATGCTTATCATCACCGGTCAGGAACACAAAACGGGGCAGGAGAATAACACGATCGGTTGCTATGAAGAAACGGAAAAATTAACTAGAGATCGTTTTTCGGTCTCCTCCATTGCTTACCGGTGGTCGACTCAAGATAACTACACTATCGACGGTGTACCTTATATCGGCAAATACACCCCAGGTTCGCAACACCTTTATGTCGCCACGGGCTTCAATGGTTGGGGAATGGCTAGCGGAATTGTTTCCGCAGTCCTGCTGACAGATCTAATCTTGGGAAAGGAAACTCCTTGGGCCTCGGTTTATGATCCCGTAAGATTAGAACAAGTTAAGGGAGTCAAAAATTTTCTTCTCACGAATGTCGACGTTGCCCAAAAATTTATTTCCAGTTACTTGTCCGGACAAGGAAAAGAAGTGGTTCCGAAGATGAAGAACGGCGAAGCTAAAGTGATTAAGGTAAACGGCCAGAAATTGGCCGTTTACAAAGACGAGGAGGGAAAAATTCACGTTCTCTCCGCCAAGTGTACTCACTTAGGCTGTCTTGTTAACTGGAACAAGGCGGAAAAGTCCTGGGATTGCCCCTGCCACGGTTCCCGTTTTAGCCCTGAAGGCGAGATTCTCCACGACCCAGCCATTTATCCTCTCCCGAAAAAAGAGGTCTGAGTCGTCCTTTTTGGCAAAAAGTCTCCCTCTTCAACCAAGGTGTCAACACAAATACATCTCCAAGGTGTACAACGGTCTTTTATTTTCCTCCTTTTACCACTACCAATCCTATAGTATTGACTTTTAAGCTAGCTTTTAGTATAATTCACCTCAGATCCTATCGCTCATTAAAAAATTACTTAGAGGAGGGAGAATCTCATGGGAAGACTTGCCGTAGTAATAGCTGGTGCCGCGATCGTGGCGACTCTTTTAATTTTGACAGGTCGGAACCTAACCCCAAATGCCTTAGAGGCAGAAACGCCGACTCCAATCGTTGTCTCCGGAAAACCCACGATTCCTTATCCCACCGAGGAGGTAACCCAACGCATCATGTTGCCACCTCTGGTAATGGGGGAAACCAATCCGAAAGTAACGCCAAACCCTTTCGTTACCCCTACCCCCCAACCACGGAAGAAACTCGTTCAACCCGTGTTCTCTTTAAAGTCAACGGACGGGAAAGAGGCGGTCTCCTTCACCTCGCTTGAGGGAATCCAAGGCGAGTACCGGCCTTGGTACTATGACGAAGCCAATGGTGCGGAGATCAAAATCATCTTAGACAAACCCGCTTACGAAATCATCGTCTTGGAAGAATCAAGCGTGGGGGAGACCTTCAAGATTCTTAGTTCTTGGCGTGATCAACCCAACGGCTGGTCGGTCTTCGATGACTTTAACGGTAACGTCTACTACTTCAACCGGGACCGGTGGGTTTGGGTCTTCCCAAAAAAGGGTACTCCGCTGGAGGTCCTTAACCAAGGGCGGAAAGAGAAGGAAAAAGTCGGCCAGCTGATCTACGGCCCATGGCTGCTCGGATCGTACTCTTCTCAAGAGATGGCCCTTATCCTGGCCGAAAATCTCACCCTTCAAGTCCAGCAGGAACTCTCCTCGATTCAAGCGTTTGAACAGTTTGTCAGCGAGCAAAACACAGTGGGGCTGCTGATGGGGGAGACCGACGCCAAGCGCTTCGCCTACTACAATGGCCAACCGCTGGCCAAGGTTGAGGGGAAGTACTTCGGCTGGTCGCTGCCAAACAAGTACGGCCAGCTGAAAGGCGAGTCGCAATACACTCACCTATCTTTGGCCTACAACGCCGGGATCGGTTACGACACGCCCATCCGTTGGGGTGGGGTCGTCTTCGTGAACATCCAAAGCGATCAGAAGCTCTTCCCGCACGGCACTTTGTTCAAGAACGGCAAGCCGAGCGAGAAATGGGAGGAAGCGAAAGGAGAGTAAGCGCAAAACAGGCAAAGGCTGTTGGAAAGTATTTTTCCGGCAGCCTTTTTTATTTAAGCAAACAAATGCTTTTAAAGATATAAATAATAGAAAAATAAATAAAATAGATAATTTTTTTGATTATTTTTGAGGATTTTTATCTTGAAGCTAAGAGGAGAAAAAGTAAACCGGAACCTTTTAGCGATTTTCCACCGCAAGGTTCCGGTTCTAATCAGATTAGACTTACCGACTTCCGATCCCACTGGCGCCGAACTTCCCGAATCCGCAAAACAGCCACCCCAACGTTCAAAACCGTTACCGACCAAATCGTTAAGACCAGGGGAAACCATTGATCGGCAAACATCAGAACCACTAGGAGAGCGATCCTGAAGGGCCGACCAAGCACCAGACCTGACGAAAAGTTACCAAAGCCTTGTTCCACGCCGGCCGACTTCGTGTAAGTTGCCAGTAACCCGGTAACCAGAGCTAACCAAACCGAGTTTTCCGGGACGACCCAGAAAATGGAGACAAAAAAGATAATCTCGGCGAGTCGATCTCCCACCGTGTCCAGATAAGCCCCATAGGCCGTCGACCTCCCAGTCGCTTTGGCCACCGCGCCATCCGCCATGTCAAAAAGCGTCGCGAAAAGAACGGCGAAAGCGCCCCAAACCACCCCAAAGACCACCACCACCCAGCCGGCGAAAAGGCAAACGATCAGACCAAACAAAGTCAGCTGGTTGGGAGTTACCCCCGTCTTCGCCAGCTGTCTTCCCAGCCACGTGTTAAATCGGCCGCGGAACCAGCTGTTGACCCTTCTTTCTGAAAACACTTTTCACCCTCCTAGGTTTAATTGGAGAAGGTAAACGAAGATAAATGAGAGCACGTGGCTGTCTACCCGATCAAAGCAACCGCCGTGCCCCGGGAGCAGATTGCTCATGTCTTTCGTCCCCAGATACCGCTTAAAAGCGGACTCGAAAAGATCGCCAAAAAAAGCGGCCAGGCCAAGCAAAACCCCCAGGAACAGAGAAAACCAAACTCCTTGGGAAAGATGTTGGGTGCCAATATAGAGGGCCCAGGGCACCGAGCCGAGAAATCCCCCTAGAGTCCCTTCCCAGGATTTTTTTGGGCTTGACCGAAGAAGCGCAAACCTAGAGTCGGCGAATTTCCGCCGACCAAAACTTCGGCCGATGAAAAAGGCCAAGGTGTCGTAAAGAACTACCGCGACAATCGACAGGAGCAACCATTTTCCCATCGAGACAAACCAGGGTGAAAAGCTAAAGGTTATCTGCTCCGACCAACGCAACTTCGGCAGAGCAATTGAAAGCGAAACCGAAGTGTAAACCGCGAAAAACAAGGCCAGGATGGTTGTCAAAGTGCCCTCTTTTGTCCTGATCCCAACTTTCCGGATCTTCTCCCTCGCTTTGAGGGTAATCTCGATCAAAATGATTAAGTTCAAGACCGCGGCACCGACCTGAAAACCCCTCTCGCTAAGGAAAAAGCTCGCCACGACTAGAACGGTAAGAACAAGACTAGTGATCACTCTAACTTTCATGGCCCTCTCCTTTCACCTTTATGGCTAATCATGTTACAACCAACCGCCGCGTTTGTCAAAAACCCCTAAGAAAAAAGGCAGGAACGAATTTCTTCAGTTCCTGCCTAAGTTAGTCAGAAAACCGCCGTCGACACCAAGTCTCTAGTGGCAGCTAAAACCTCGAATCTTTGAATCCGGCCCTTGGATAAGCGTTACGTTAGCTTTCTGGCATAAGGACCGAACGTCTTTATCCCGAACCGAACCGCTCGAAGCTAGGATTACCTTAATCCCTTTTTCAATAAGCGCCCCCGGCCCATCCGTCTCCGGAAAGTAACTGTCGCTGTAGGCTACCGCCCCGTAAGTACTAAGACCGGAAGAAGCGGCCCAGCCAATCACATCTTCAAGATCCTGATAGTAATTAGTCAGAGTAGCATCCTCATACTTTCCGTCACTTTCGCCAATCGTGTTGGTTGTGTCAAAACGAACGATCGTAAAGCCTCTTTCGAAGAAAGCCTCCGCCACGGTAATAACATGCGGCTGCTCTTTAAAACCGCTTAAACCGTGCATCACAAAAGCCAAACCTTTCTGCTGGGAGTTTAATTCAACGATAACCGCAATTCTTTGCTTCTTTCGATTTTTGATAAAAAGCTTTTCCATTTTCACACCCTCGTTTTCTCCTTTTCAGTTTCATTATACTACTTTTTTTCTTCCCCGAAACTATCTTGCCACTTGAGAAAGCCACATCTAGCAGGGGGCAAACACTATCCTATAGCTTTAGCTCCAACCCCAAATGTCAACTCCTTCCATAAATTAAGAGTAAGTCGCATTTCGTTACGCCTCACCCTTTTATTTAGATTAACTTAAGGCTTATTTGAAGAAAAATTTTAGTATCGCGAAATCATAGCTGCGGTTGACAGATTATGTATATAGTGATAGAATACAGGATAACTATTTCAAGGGGGAGAATGAATGGCCACAAACGGACAAACCCAAGCTGTTGACCACCAGCACGGCGTCGAGGAGTGGCAAAAGGCTTCTGAGGAATCGGCCAGAACGGCGGTCGCCCAAAGGGAGACCGCTAATGCCCAACTAGCGGCAGCTATTGCTTGGGAAAAGGCCGCCAATGCCCAGCGCGCGTACTATCAAAAGCTGTCGGCTCAGCCAACAGATCACTCAACTGGGCATCACCACCATCGGTGGGAACCAGTACTACTGTTGGCGGCGTTTGTAGCGGTCGCTATTATGGCGGTGATGGTGTTCAACATTCTAACCGCACCAGCACCGCAAGGGACCGAAGATCCGATCCTGAAGGACTTAAATGAGATCGTCGCGATGGCACCCAACGACATCAGCTTTCTGGAGCTTTCGCGAGTGGATCAGATCCGTCCGAACGGGGCCCATGAGATCTTTATCACATACAACCCCGATGAAACGGCTCGTGCCCTAAACCGGACGGGAAAGACCTTCGTCTTCAAGGCACCTGAAGGCTGGGAGATCGAAACGGAGACAGTCTTCGGGACGAGGACGTACAGTCCGGGAGAATTCGGTGAGATAGAGATCAAGCCGAACGCTTTCCGAGCCTATCGACTGCCGCGTCAATAGCCCGTAACCTGCGCCAAAACCGCCAAAGCTTTTGTCAAGCTGCGGCGGTTTTTCTTTGTAAGCCCTTTCTCGGATAAAACTCTGTATGTAAGTAGCAAGCCTAGTTTAAGATCATAAATCAACGGCCCTGAAATACCTTTATCGCTTCTTGACGGAAAGTTACTCTAATGCTAGGATTAATTTTATGAAAGGCTACGCCGCTAACATTGAAAAGGAAACAAAAGACAATACTGATTACCGACGGGTCGTCTATACCGGCCGTTACACTCAACTAGTCCTGATGAATCTAAAGCCAGGCGAAGAGATCAGTAACGAAATCCATGGTCTTGATCAATTTATTCGCCTGGAAGAAGGAAAAGCCAAAGTCGTTTTAAACAACGGGGAAACGGAATATGATCTTGAGCAGGATTGGGCAATCATCATCCCGGCCGGAACGTGGCACAAAGTTACTAACACCGGAAACACAAACCTCAAACTCTATACCCTTTACTCTCCGCCGGAGCATCGCGAATCCACCCGGCAGCCCACAAAAGCAGATGAAAAAGAGGAACACTTTGACGGAATAACTACCGAATAGGTAGAATAAAGAGGCCTTCGATATTCAAGCATTTATTTAATCTTCGTTGCTTTAACTAAGTACTGTTCAATGAAAAAACGGGCTAATAAACCAAAGAGGTATTTATTGAGCTTTGTTTGTCTTTGGCTGTCGAAAGCGATGTTAACCTTCGTTTCCACCGCCTTAAATCCCAAGTTTGCTAGCATTTTTTCGACGCTTTTTCTGGTAAAAAATCTCAGGTGACCTCGATCCAGCACCCCAGCCTCCTTATAATCGAAATCCCCCCTAAGAAAAACCTCCCGAAAGATTCGCCAGTTCCGAACATTGGGAATACTGACTATTAAGTTTCCGTTTCTTTTTAGACAGGGAGAAATTCTTTGGAGAAACTGCCAAGGATCAATCATATGTTCTAAAACATCGGCCAAGATAATGTAGTCAAAATGGTCTTCGTAAGGCAAGGCAATTTTTTCAACGTTACCGGTGAAAACCTTATCCAAATGCCTCTTGGCTTCTTGAGCGGAACCTTCGTGAATCTCCGCTCCGACAATTTCGGAAGCGACGCCTCGTCTCTTTAACTCCCTCAAGGTCGCTCCCGTTCCACAACCAATCTCTAAAACCGCCTTATCGCTCCCCTCAAAGAAGGGTAATAGCTCCGTCCTGACCCCTGAAAAATAAGCATAATTTTTAGTTTCGTAAAAATTCTTGATCAACAATACTTCTCCTGATCACAACTTTATCTTGAGCATTAGAGGGTAAAACCCCAGAACCTCACCACAATTTATTCTAACAGGTTTCTGATAAAACGCTAGACTGATCTTGCGCGATAACTCTTTCAAGAGCCGCTCCTACCAAGTTAACTTCCTACGATCCTGGCAAAAGCCTCCCTGTCCTTTTCAAATTCTGTTTGAAAATATCGCTCCGAATTTAACCAGAATAATTCGGGGGAAGATATTCCCTCAATGCTTGTCCTCGACCCAATCAGGGAGAAGGAGTTTAGGAACGTCTGGATCCCCGATCAAGTCGGGGATGACAGTTTGTGTTGACAAATCAGAAAAAAGAGCGTTTAATCTAGTCAGAAGTCAAGCCGACGTTACTACATTAATATTTATGGGAAAAACTACCCTTATCAATCTAACATTATTGCTTCTTGCCGCAGCAGCTGGTTATTTCATTTTTATCTCTGTCAATCAGTCTTCCTCCTGCACTGTTGAAAATGCTAAACCCCCTGATCCTCAAACTGCCACAAATCAGCAAGCAGAAAAGTATGCTAAATGTAAACCCCTGACCGCCCTTCTTCGAAAGGAAGCCACAAACTCTCAAGTATCCTCTCTAACCGAAAAACTAGAAAACATTTCAGGCGTTTATCTGGTTAAATATGTTCCCCAAGAAGAAGCCTTAAATACTTTTAAAGAGCGTGGCCAATTTGATCCCTCCCTTCTAAACCTATTTCCAAAGGAAACATTTCCCGCTTCAGTAGAAGTTTATCTGAAAGACCCTTCTCTAAAAAAGGAAGTTATGGAATTCCTAAAAGAGCAGCCGCTTGTGGAAAAAGTGATTTGACAAATGCAAATTATTTGCATTACAATAAGGTTGCTTGACAAGAAAGAGTGGTTATGATCAAAAACCAGACAGATTTAAAAAAGGTAGGTCTGAAAGAAACCAAAGGAAGAAACGAAGTCCTGAAATTACTTCAAACCGAAAGAACGCCGGTTGACGTTGCCCTCATCTCCGCCCATTTAAAAAAGAGCCGCCTCTTCCTAAACTGCGCGACTATTTATCGAATCTTGAGGGTATTTTGTCAGAAAGGAATCGCCAAAAGGATCGAATTTCAGGAAGGCAAATTTCGCTACGAACTAAATCGAGACGATCATCACCATCTTATCTGTGAAGGTTGTGGAAAGATTGAAGATATTTCCTACTGTCCTCTGACCCAAATGGAAAATCAAATTAAACATGATAAAAACTTTATTATCAAAAGACACGCCTTTGAAATTTTTGGAGTGTGTAAACAATGTCAATCTTAGCTTACATTTTACTTTTTACCCTCTTAAGCAGCGTTCTTTCCCTAATCGGAGGATTGGTTCTTCTCTTTAAAGAAAAGTTCGCCCTTAAGTTTGCCCACCTCTTGCTCTCTTTGGCCGCGGGTATTCTTTTGGGAACCGCCTTTCTGGATCTGCTCCCGGAAGCGGCCGAGGAAGCGCCAGGGAGAGAGATCTTCCTCTGGGCGCTAATCGGAATCCTGGTTTTCTTTTCCCTTGAACGATTTGTCCACTGGTTTCACCATCATGACGAATGTGACGAGTGTCCTAAAGGAGAAGCGAGACCCCTTGTACCGCTGATTATCCTAGGGGATAGTGTTCACAACTTTATTGATGGGATGGTCATCGCCGCCACCTTTCTCGTCAGCGTCCCTTTGGGAATCGTGACTTCAATTGCCGTAGCCGCTCACGAGATTCCTCAAGAAATCGGCGACTTTGCCATCTTGCGCCATCAAGGCCTAACCCGAAAAAAGGTCATTCTGGTTAACCTTTTCAGCGCGCTAACCGCCTTGGCGGGAGCGGTTCTCATCTTTCTTTTAGGAGCGGTCATCGGCGGTTTCTTACCGGCCCTTCTAGCCCTAACCGCCGGGTTCTTCATCTACATTTCCGCCTCGGACCTCATTCCCGAAATTCACCGTCACGGAAACGGGCGAAAAATTGCTTTCCTGGAAAGCTTCGTCCTTCTGGCCGGGGTAATGATCGTCTGGGTTTCCATTTCTCTTTTAGAGTAATAATTACCATTAATGGTAAGGGGGTTGAGAAAGTTTAAGTGTGAAAACTGCCAATACGAGTGGGAAGTTCCCTTTGGCACGGGAAGGCGAGGTTTGGAAATGTCTTGCCCAAGTGCCAGGCGAAAATGATCCGCCGAATTGATTGCCAAAGTCATGGCTTTGGCCGGTAACCTTGGGGATACCACGAAAGCTGACAGACGAGGTTAACTTAACCGCAGCTCTCTTAACCTCGCCACTCTGTCTTTAACCGGCGGGTGAGTGCTAAAAAGACTCATCAGACCTGCGCCATTGAGTGGGTTAGAGATATACAGATGAGCCGTGGCCGCGTTTGCGTGAGCCAAAGGAACTCGGCTGGAAGCAGCTTCAATTTTTTGCAAAGCCTGAGACAAACCATCCTTATCCCGGGCAAAGCTTGCTCCGGAAGCGTCGGCTTGGTATTCCCGCGATCGAGAAACCGCCGCTTGAACCAGCAAAGCGGCAATTGGGGCAAGTATGGCTAAAGCCAACGTCCCGACCGGGCTTCCCCCCTCATTTTCATCACTGTGACTGCCAAAAATCGCTCCCCATTGGGCGATCTGAGCCGCGTAAGTAATCACCCCGGCCATCATCGCGGCAACGGAACTGATCAAAATATCCCGATTGGCAATATGCGCAATCTCGTGAGCCAAAACCCCCCGAAGCTCGTTTTTATCCACTAGATTAACCAAGCCTTGCGTCACCGCCACCAGAGCGTGGCTGGGACTTCGGCCAGTGGCAAAAGCGTTGGGTTGGGCATCATTAGTCATGTAAATCTTGGGCGATGGTACTTTGGCCCGTCTGGCCAACTCTTCCACCATCTCATAAATTTCCGGAACTTGGCTTCTGGAAACTGGTTTGGCGCCGGTCATCCGAACGACCATTTTGTCCGAGAACCAAAAACTAAAAAAGTTCATTCCTAAAGAGATGGCCAACATTACCAGCATCCCGGCGTTCCCACCGATCATCCGCCCTATAAAGACCATCAGAACGGTCAACAAACCCAGCAAAAGAAAAGTCTTTAAAATATTCATCCAAACTAACCTCCATTTAGGTTATTATACACTAAAACTCAAAGATGCAACCGACTTATCAGAAAATTAACCCCCTCCCAGCGCCTTTGTTTTATCCTTTTGGCTTGTCTTGATTATTAAGTAAGATTAATGAATTCTTTAATCCTTAATCAGTCTAATAGCTGGCCCCGACTTGTTCCGATTTAATCGGGATTGGATCGGGACTGGCGGATTGCTAATTTATATTCTTGAGTTTTAATATTACCGGTGGGTCATGGCCTAAAGGGGTTGCCGTCTAAACAATGTTCCGATATAATGCCCTTATGAAGCAGAAAAAGAAACTAAATCGGGATCTGGAATTTCTTTATGAGATCGGCTGTTTGCGTTTTCTCAGGCGCAACTGGCAAAGATTTTTAAACCCGGATTTTGCCAACCTGGCTGAACATCCGTTTCGGGTCGCCTGGCTTTCTCTGATCCTGGCGAAAATGGAAGGAGTAAAAAATACCGATAAGATCCTGAAGATGGCCTTGGTACACGACGTCGGGGAAAGCCGAGCCGGAGACGTAGATTACCTGCAGCGCCAGTATGTTAAGCGTCACGAAAAAATGGGAATCGAAGATATCTTCCGCCAAACTTCCCTCGAAGAAGAGCTTCCCGTACTGTGGGAGGAATGTGAAAACCCAACCTCTCTAGAAGCGAAAATCGTTAAAGACGCCGATAATCTCGATGTCGACCTGGAGTTAAAAGAGCAGGAAGAGAGAGGCTTTTCCATTCGCCAAAAGTTACAAGACATACGTCGTCACGTAGCCAAAGAAAAACTTTACACCCAGTCAGCAAAAATTCTCTGGGAAGAAATCCAGGAGTCCGACCCTCACGATTGGCATTTCCGCGCCCGAAACCGCTTCAACAGCGGAGATTGGAAAAAATCAGAAGAAACTTCTTAATAATCTTTACCACCAGCAATCAAGGTAAATTTGAAGAAGCCAAAGCCTTTATTCCCGAACTTCAACAACTGAAAGTCCCTCTACCGGAAATTCAGGAAACAGACGCCAAAAAGATTCTTACGGCCAAGATAAAAGAAGCCTTTAAATATTCTCAAGAAAGACTTGTGGTTGAAGATACCTCTCTTTACCTGGAGTGTTTAAAAGGCCTACCCGGACCACTGATCAAATGGTTCCTTCAAACTCTGGGAACCAAGGGCTTGGCGGAGATCGCAGAAAAATTAGGCAATAGAAAGGCCCGAGCCGTAACCGTCCTAGGTTACGCTGACAATCCCGCAAATATTAGTTTTTTGAAGGCGGGATCAGCGGAGAAGTGGTTCAAGATAGGGGAGGTGGCGGCTTTGGTTGGGACCCTATCTTTCTGCCGGAAGGCCGTGATCAAACCTTCGCCCAAATGGGCCCGGAAGAGAAGAACAAAATCGGCATGAGAAAAAAGGCTTTTGAAAAACTAGCCGTTTTTCTTGACAATCAACACTTAAGGTGTGATAATTCTCTCAAATGAAGTTGCCAATCAGCTTTACTACCGTCACTAAAACTTCAAAAATACTTGCTCTCACTCTTTTTATCACCTTGCCTCTTTTAGGTTTTTACCTCGGCACCCGCTACCAAGAAACTATAACCCCTAAACAAGCCGATAATACCAGCGTCAATAAACCAGCCTCTAAAACCGACGGTCCAAGCGATTTGAAATCTCAGTTAAATCCCTATTCCACCGCACAATATTCTTTTCAATACCCCAAAGGTTGGGTTATTTCAGAAGAAAAAGAGAATTCACTTATTTTAAAGAAAACCGACAAGGCAAATATTGAGGGCACTTTACAAGACGCGGAAGTAACCATATCTTTTTCCAAAGAAAAAGTCTCACCAGAGCTGACTTTAGGTCAGTGGTTTGAAAACGAGTATAAAGCTAACTCGGCATTTGACGTAATAAGTAATTTAAAAAAGGAAACCACGCTCGGGGGAATAAAAGCAATCGAAGTCTTTGAACCTGGAGCGGCCGGGTATATAGATCAAGGTGTTATGGCGATTCATCAAGGAAATGGTTATAAGATCATGATCAGAGGCATAGAAATAGCTGGGAGCCTCAAAGATTACCGGTCAATTATAGAAAGTTTTAAATTTCCGACCATACCAACCCTAAAATAATTGTGGCTACAGGCAAATTTACTCAAGATGGAGTATCTCTTGATTATTTGTACACCTTGATGGAAGGAGAAATTAGTCAACTTAATTCGGGTCCGTATAGCTTCGAGTTTCTTG
Source organism: Candidatus Woesebacteria bacterium (assembly GCA_020060105.1). Taxonomy (GTDB): domain Bacteria; phylum Patescibacteriota; class Microgenomatia; order Woykebacterales; family 2-01-FULL-43-14; genus JAGVAV01. The sequence continues at coordinate 57,481 of JAGVAV010000023.1, forward strand.
ACAAAAACGGGGTGGTTTTGTATCAGAAAAATTTCAATTTGTTCCTCGCGCAGTAAAAATTGCTGTCAAAAAGAGTTTAAAGACCATCGGGAAAAAATTATTAGTCCAAACACACCTTCAGTAAGTATCAATATCCCGAACGGGAGAGACTTTAGGTAAAAGTGTAAGGGCCACTTGGTCTAGTAAAGACATTGATAACGACAAGCTTTCCTACTTAATCCAATTTAGCCCAGATGGGGGTAAAAACTGGGAACCGGTTACAAGTCAAATACTTAACACAAGTTACAACTGGGAAACCAAAGGTCTTAGAAATGGAAGTGACTATTTAATAAGGGTAATTGCAACCGATGGCTTTAACACAGGTGAAGATGTTTCAAACTCAACTTTTACCTTACAAAACTAAGTCTCTAAATAGCTAATCAAAGTTTCTCTTTCTTCTTACTCAACCAAATCAAAACTATCAGACCTAAAATGGGGATAAATAAATTAAGTAACGGCTTTAGGGAGTTGGCAAGACTAACTTCATCAGCTTTTATAGCCTCGTCTGACTTATTAGTTTCCTCTTTTGATTTCTCTTTAGCGATAATCTCTTCGCCTTTCTGGCTAGAAGGGGCCGATAAGTCTTTCTCCTCTTGACTAATCGTAAAGGCATCTTTAAAATCCCCGCCAGCGGCTCGGACAAAAGAGTAGGTGAGAGAATCTTCCCTGATAGTAGCCTTTCCGAAACCCCAGGTCGGGTTGGCGTTAGCGCCCATCATTGCCGCGAAATAGGCGGCTTTTGGATCTTGACGGTCAACATTGTAAAGCCAGTAGCCTCCAGTCCCGACTGTTAGAAAAACCGTCCCGGCTCCTTTTACCAAGTCGTCGTCGGCATCTGCAACGCAGCGGCTGTTGTATGAAGAAGTTGAAAGCAGCGGACAGTCAGAAGGATTGGTCGAAAGCTGCTTCGTTCTCTGATAGGTATGATCGTGCGCCTGAAGAACCAAATCCACCTTTTTCTCCGCCAGTAAATTCATAAACTTCTCTCCAGCGTCACAACCTTTCTTTTCGCCGGTTTCTAGACAAACCAGGTGGTAACCCACCACGATCCATTCAATTCCTTGACTTCGAGCCTCATCAATCGCTTTACTTACCCATTGATAGTGGGAAGAACCTTCGGAATTATAATTCCAAAACCCGGAAGGGTAATTGCCAGAACCAGAACCAAAGGTTAAACCGGGCGAGACCAAAATAAACCGGGCCATTGGCACAGCCAAGGGATAATCAAAGTAATATTCCCTCCCATAAAAGCCCTGAATGTTTCCAATCTTGTCAGGCAAACATTTGACAAAATTATCAATGTTATTTCCCTTTGGTTCATTGGCCTCATGATTCCCAGCTAAAATCTCGAAGGGAAAATCATCTCCAACGGATTGTTTAACTTTGTCGCACCAAGCTTCTTCCGGAGATAACTTGCCGTAGCTTAGATCCCCCAAAGCGAGATGAAAACTAGCCCCAGAATTTCGGGGATTCAAACTGGATAAAACCGCTTGGGTCTGAAAAGTGTTGCCATAATCTCCGGCAAAGGTAAAAGAAAAAGAATCAGGTTCCGATTTAACTATCGGCGTTACTAAAAACCAAAAGACGAAAGTGATCAAAAAAGTCAAAAAAAGCCACCTAATCATCAGTCAGATTATATAATTCTTCCGCTCGAAAAGCCATAAGGTCCTAAAATCAATTTTCTCTTGATTCTTTATTGCTTTCCCCTTTCTCTTTATCTAAATTAAAATGGAAAATTCCGCTACTTTGGCCAACAACTATATGGAAAACCATCTTATCCACCAGCAAGCAAAAAACAAAAAGGCCCTCCTCTGGTCAGGAGTGCTTACCGGACTTTATTTTATCCTTGAATTAGCCGTCGGCCTCCTGATCGGCTCGGTAGCGGTTGTCTCAGACGCTTTGCACACTTTCTCGGCCGTGGGCGGAGTCTTAATTGCTTTAGCGGCCGCTCATTATGCCGCTAAGGCGCCTTCAAAAACGAGTACTTTTGCTCTTTACCGGGTCGAAATTCTGGCCGCCTTTATTAACGGTCTTTTCCTTCTAGTTATGGCGTTAATCGTCATCTGGGTAGGCATCCAAAGGCTGCCAAATCCTCCGGATCTTCCCACCACCCCAATGCTCTTGATTGCCGTTGGAGGCCTAGTTACAGAATTTATTTCTCTTTACCTTCTTTATGAGGGACAAGGTCAAAACCTAAATGTCAGAGGCGCCTTTTGGCACGTCATCCAAACCTTTGTCGGAAGCTTGGGCATAATCGTTAGCGCTTTGGTCATCCGCTTTACCGGATTTCTCGCCATTGATCCTCTTATCGGGATTCTCTTCGGCCTAATCTTAATCTGGGCCTCTTATCGGATCATCAGAGACTCCGCAAGAATTTTTTTGGAAATGACTCCTGAGAATTTAGATCTGTTAAAAATCAAAACCGAGTTAGAAAAATTACCCAATGTTAAAAATTTACACATCCACGCCTGGACCCTCACCTCCGGCAAAAATCTTTTTACCGCTCATGTTCTGGTGAGAGATCTTAAGAAAACCCCTCAAACCCTTCAGGAAATTGACCGAATATTAAAAGAAAAATACGAGATTTACTTCACCACTCTCCAAGTGGAGGAAACCCCAACCACTGAAGAACCAAGGGAAATTGAATTTCTTGATAAAGAGATTTAGGATAAAATCTTTATGCGTCAATCAAAGTCTCCTCAACCTATCGAAACCTTAAAAACCAAGGTCGCTCCCGTCGAAATCGCTGTTTCCTATCTTCAACACGAATTTCATAAACTTTTCTCCGGCCAAAAAAGCGAGTTCTACGCGAAAGTTGACAACTTGATCAGCAGTTTTCCTGCTACCTTGGGAGAAAAGCACTTTTGGTACTTAGTTTCCGGCATCTCTGAAGCCTATAAGTTCAAATGGGTCCATCGAACTCTCACTAACACCCAGTTTTGCTGGTCTCTGGAAAAAGTGAGGTTGGACGATGTCACCATGACTGGAATGAGCCCTTACATGGATAAAGTCTTAAAACAAGCCCAATGGACTCCTTCAAAATTTGCCAGGATCTGGAAAAGGGGCAGGCGATACACAAAAGCCAAAGAGGCGGAAGGAATCAGGCCTTATTCTCAAAGGGATTATTTTCCAATCTTGCTTAGAGAAAGCGATCGTCAGTTGAAGGTTTTTGATGGAATGCGAAGAACTTGCGTCGCCGCTCTCCAAGAAAAGGCCGACGTTATCGCCTGGGTCGGAAGGATTTGCCGCTCTAAAGGCTTTTCCCTAATCAATCCGGATAAGGTCCTGGCCTTAAGAGTCCTTTACGATAATTCCCCAACGAAGGATCAAAAGCTGCTAAAGGCGATACAGGTCATCATGCGAAGATATCTGAAACAGTATCGAAATGGCGAAGAAGTCGTCAAAAACGTCTTATCGGAGTGGGAGGAAGACCCAAACCTAGCTAAAGTCGTCAAGGATATCTTGAAATCATCTCCTCGCCGATAAACGACAAAACAAGATTTTTTAATTAGATTATGGCCAGTAATGAATCTAGTCAAAGAAAAATTAAAATTGCCGCCTTGGGAGATCTTCACACTCAGCCCTCCACGGCTGGCTCATTTAGAACAGTCTTTCGTAACATCTCTGAAAAAGCCGACCTTTTAGTATTGGCCGGGGATCTTACAGATCGGGGCCGCAGACAAGAAGCCGAATCTTTAGTCGAGCAGCTTTCTTTTTGCACTATTCCCATTTTAGGCGTCTTAGGAAATCATGATTACGAAAATAATAAACAGGAAGAAATAAAGAAGGTTCTCGCTCCAAAAATCCACTTTCTTGAAGAAGAGCCGGCGGTTTTTGGCGAAGTCGGTTTTGCCGGAGTCAAGGGTTTTGGGGGTGGCTTTGCTCCATATATGCTTGAACCATTTGGTGAAAACACGCTAAAGCATTTTGTTTATCGGGCTTTTGAAGAGGCTTTAAAACTAGAAACTTCCTTAGCCAAATTAACCACCAAGAAAAAAGTCGTTGTTCTTCACTACTTACCCATTCGCCAAACCGCGGTAGGAGAACCAGAAGAAATTTACCCCTTCTTGGGCTCTTCCCGGCTGGAAGAGTCAATCAATTTTTTCCACGTCTCGGCAGTTTTTCACGGCCACGCCCATTTTGGCAGCTTTGAAGGAAAAACCAGCCGAGGAACGCCAGTTTACAATGCGGCAATGTCGCTTCGAAAAAAACAAAACCCAGACCAGCCTTACCTTTTGATCAACCTCTAAACTTTTTAACTTTTTTTTAACCTAAAGTTATTATTTCTCCTTAATTTCATACTGTCCTCTCCCAGTAAACAAATCCTCAGTAGAATTGACAGCCACCTGTTCTAATGTTAAAATTCAGGCGGAACAAGCTAAACCCGGCTTGCGAATCTTTATAGAACAAGGGGGGTAAAAATGAGGCGACTGGAAATTACTGTCAACGGCTACCCACTGCATGCCGCCGGGTTGCCGCATTTTCCAAGGTTCTTCGCTAGAGACGCTTTGCTATCCGCTTTGATTTTAGCGGAGGCCGGTCAAAGAGCAAAGTCCTTCGAGATTCTTCAAAAAACCCTTCCGTTCTGCCTCGCCTACCAAGGCAAAAAGAAGGACCCCTTCACTGGGGAGTTACCAGGCAAGGTACCCCATGAGTGCCCGGGCGTCATCCTTCGCGATCTTTCTACTCTTTACAACGCCTGCGACAGCACCACCTTATTCCTAATCGCCTTGGAGCTTTATCTTGACCTGACCGGAAACCAAGCCGTCCTCCTAGAACATCGAGAGAGCATCAAAGAAGCGACTGACTGCATTCTTAGTCATGTCAAGGAAGATGGTCTTTTTTGGGAAGATCCTTCTCTTTGCGGCGCATCTCGATTCGCCCTCAAGGTGACTTATTGGAAGGATTCCCAACTGCCGCGAGAAAGGGAAGAGCCTCTCTACCCAGTCGTTTACACCCTGGCCCATTTCCAGAACGCCGCCGGTCTCCGAAGCGCTGCTAGAATGAGCGGCTCGAGGGAGTTGTTCAACGCTGGGTCAAAAATGATCCAAGCGGGGTTGGAGAAGCTTTGGGGAGGGAGCGACTTTTTCATTGGTCTAGATCAAAACGGCCCGATCTCCGGCCCTTCCTCCGACTCGCTTCACCTCCTTTACTACCTCTCGCCAGCCGACATTCGAAGCGAATGGGTCGTGCGGATCGTCGAGTCGACCAAAACTCTGGAAACTCCCTTTGGCTACCTAGCCTTAGCGCCTGGTCTCGCGGAAAATGTCGTCGACGACTATCACGCCCGAATTTGGCCTTGGGAACACGCTCTCATCTACGCCGCGGCGGAGAAGCATAACCTCACTCGCGTTCAAGAGGTCAGTTCAAGAGTTCTTAAGGGCCTTGAGATGTTTCCCAATGAGGAACCCGAAACTTTAATCTACAATCCTCACGAAAAGACTGTCTCGACGGCTGGCTGCCAATATCAACTCTGGACTTGGGCCGCCAAAGCTTACCTTGAAAGTAAGATTCCTTTGCCAGTTTCTGTCAGTTAAAACCAAGAGAGTGTCTTGCTTAAAGGCACTCTCTTTCCTCAACCAAAAAATAATGGGGCCTGTTGAATCTTGAATTAGCGCTCCCATCCCTTATCATGATAAGTGTTAACATTACTGTATTCTGATCAAAAAGGAGCGCCTATGACGGAAGTAAACCCGGACAAAGAAAAACGGCCGGAAGAAATAGCCGCCGACCACGGCCAAAGTTTTAAACAGCTCTTAGAGTCTTTTGCCCGCGATAAAGCCTCCGCCGATGCCAAGGATGGAGACTATCTAATTACTCTGGTCGGAGAAGAAGCCGAAGGTTGGTACGCTCCTCAACTTTTAGGAGGTTTGGCTTGGGAAGAGCCGGACGAAGAAGAAAATCAACACCTGGAAGTAGTCGTCCAAGACATGCAGGATCTTCGTTTTATTCCTTATTTGAGAATCCGTTTAAAGCTGATCCGAGCAGACGGGGAAGAGGTGGAAGAAAAGGAGCAGCGCTTTATTTGGCATCCTTTCATTTACCATTACGGTGAAAACTGGGAAATTCCTGAAGAAGGAGACTATTACGGAGAAATAACAATCAAGTCACCTGATTTTCGCCGCCATGACCTCGCTCGAGGTAAACGCTACCTTGAAGAGGTGAAAGTGAAAGTCGGGCCCCTTCACCTTACTCCAGGCCGGAAACCCCAGGCAAAAGAGTAATTCCAGTCAACCCTACGAAAACTGAGGCAAAAGCAATTGGGCGATAAAGAAGTAGAGAGTCAAGCTGGAAACATCTCTAATAACCGTCGCCAAAGGCCCGCTGGCAATCGCCGGATCCAACCCTCTTTTGGTGAAAAACCAGGGCATAAAAAGAGCCAAAGCCATCGCCATAATAATGGTGACAAAGACAGAGACGCCTAAAATCAACCCAATCACCAAGGCTTTTGTCCAAAGAAAGGAAAAGGCCGAAATTGCCAACCCTAAAGACAAAGCCAAGACCAAGGCAATTTTCACTTCGCGAATCGCGTAACCTTTGAAACCAAGCCTATGGTCTAAGGCCATGCTCCTTATGTAAAGCGTTTGAGTCTGAGCGCCCACCGCGTCAGCCATGTAAACGATCAGCGGAATAAAGGCGGCCAGAATCAAGTGTTCTCCCCAAGCCCCCTCAAAGAATTCCACGATAAAAGCGGCCAAAATACCACCCAGTAGGCCAACCACTAACCAAGGCAGCCTCTTGTTAACATGAACCAAAGCGGACGCTTCAATAATACTTTTCGCCGGGTCCTCCAGGTGAATACCGGTTGAAAGTAAGTCATCTTCAATATTTTCGCTGTGCAAAACATTTAGAATGGTGTCGGAAGGAATTACTCCCAAAAAACGTCCGTCGCTTTCGGTAATGGGGATCGCTTTTAGACTATGCCGAATTGAAAGTAAAGCCACTCTCTCCTGAAGAGTGTGGGGCCGGGCGGTTACAAGGCTTTTTTGCATTATCTCCGAAACTTTCCTTTCTTTAGGCCAAGAAAAAAGTTCTTTGATGGAAACCACCCCAACCAATTTCTCAGAAGAGTCTAAAACGTAAAAGTAATTTAAGGATTCAAAATCTTTCGCTTTCTTTAAGAGTGTCTTTTCCACATCGGCAAGGGAAGCGTTGGGAGAAATCAAAGGAACCCGGTCGGTCATCAACCGAGCAGCCGCCTTTTTTGGAACGTTTTTCACTTCAAATTTGTTTATCCTTTTAGGAAAGCCTTGGGGCATAAGCTGCCTCCTCAACCGGGGGCGAAACCTTCATCCTTCTGATTTCTTTAAAGAAATCAAAAATCGAAATGATAATCAGTCCGGAAGATATCGCCACTGTCCAGTTTAACAATCCGATAGGAGTAGTGCCAAAAATTTCGTTTACCGGGGAGTAAATCACGATAATCGTCGCTATCATTGAAATTACCGAAGCGAGAACAAGATATTTATTCACCAGTAAAGAGCGGGTGAGAACCCCTTTCCTAAAGGAGCGAAAACTAAAGGCATTAGCAATTTCTAAGCAAATTAACGTCAGCAGAGCGGTAGTTCTGGCGGTAGTCAAATCTTGATTAAAAACGTTTAGAGACAGGTAAAAGACCCCTAAAGTGATAAAACCCATTAGAGCCCCGGTGGCAATCAGCAAACCAATCAAGGACTCACTTAAAACCTGCGAGTTTTTTCGCGGTTTTCTTTGCATCACGTCGGAGGAGGAAGGGTTAAAGCCTAGAGTAATGGCTGGTAAGTTATCCGTGACTAAGTTCATAAACAAAATTTGTAAGGCTAATAAAGGCAGAGGCAAGCCGAGAAGAATACCTAAGAAGATAATCATCAGTTCGGCAAAGTTACAGGAAAGCTGGTAAGTGACAAACTTTTGGATATTGTAAAAGACCGTTCTTCCTTCGTCAATCGCCGCCACAATGGTCGAAAAATTATCATCCTTAAGCGTCAGATCGGCCACTTCCCGGGAAACGTCCGTCCCGTTCTTACCCATGGCGATACCAATGTGGGCCTCCTTTAAGGCCGGGGCGTCATTAACCCCATCTCCAGTCATAGTCACAATCTCTCCATTTTTCTTTAAGGCTCGGACAATTCTGAGCTTATGCTCCGGTTTGACCCGGGCAAAAATACTGACCTTCTTAACCAATCTTGAGAGCTCCTCGTCCGTCAAACTATCCAATTCGCTGCCGGTCACCACATTTCCCCCCAAGTTTACCTGTCTTGAGATCGCCAAGGCAGTTTCTTTATGATCTCCGGTAATCATCTTGACCTCTATTCCTCCTTCCCTGCACAACTTAAGAGCCTGAGCGACCTCTGGTCGTGGAGGATCCTCCATTCCCACCAAACCCAAAAAAATCAAATCTTTTTCAAAGTTATTTTTATCTGTTTTTTTCGCCGACTTAAAGGCCAAAGCCAAAGTTCTTAACCCCTCGGAAGTTAACTTCGCGTTAACCGCCAAAATCTTCTCCTTCTCTTTATCTTTAAACTCGACTATCCCATCAGCCATCTGTTTAGATTGGCAGAGATCCAAAAGAATTTCAGGAGCCCCTTTGGCATAAACTATGTGACCTGAGCTTTCCTTCACCAAAACCGACATTAGTTTCCGCTCTGAACTAAAGGGAATTTCTTTTTCTCGGCTGGCTTTCAAGTCTTCTTTGTACACTCCCGCTTTGGCGGCCATAATTAATAGTGACACTTCCGTCGGCGTCCCCCTCGTCAAGTACTCTCGATCCGTCCCTTTTCTTTCAATAACCGCGTCGTTGCACAACACGGAGGCTTTCAGGAGAGTATTTAAAGTTAAATCGGAATAGGAAGCAATTTTTTTATTTTGGTAAATAAATTCTCCTTCTCCTTCGTAACCCACTCCAGTCAACTCTGCTAATTTATCACTAAAAAAGATTTTCCGAGCTGTCATTTCTCCTTTCGTAATCGTTCCTGTTTTGTCTGAACAAACCACCGTCGCTTCACCCAGGGTTTCAATAATCGACATTCGATTCACAACCGCGTTTTTCTTGGCCATCCGATAAGCTCCAGCGGCTAGAGTAGAGATTAAAACGACCGGAAATCCTTCCGGGAAGGCAGAGACGGATAAAGCAATCACCACTAGTAAAACCTCGACCAAGACTACCTCAGAAAAAGAAGCGCTCCTAAGAATCATCACTAGCCCCGTCAAAATAGAAATGCTAATTGCGACCACCACCATGTACTTGGCAATTCTGTTAACCTTTTTCTGAAGGGGCAATTCTTTTTCTACCGTCGAAACCAAACCAGCAATTTTACCAAAACGGGTGTTCATCCCCGAATGAAGAACTTTAGCCACGCACTTACCATTAACCACAAAAGTCCCCATGAAAAGAAGGTTTTCTTCTTTATAGTTTGTTGTTTTGGCCTCCATTTTCTTGATCTCCCTGGATTCTCCCGTTAAAACAGATTCATTCACCCTTAATTCCGTCGCCTCCAGAACAACCGCGTCGGCCGGAATCTTTTCCCCCGTTCTTAAAATAACGATATCACCCGGAACAATTTCTTTTGAAGGAACCTCTATTTCTTTTCCGCCCCGAATAACAATGGAAACGGGCATGATCATGCTCTTTAATGCCTTGATGGCTTTTTCTGCCTTGAACTCCTGTAAAAACCCCGCTCCAACGGTCACCATGATAACCCCAAGAATGGTGTAAGCCGTCACCGACTTCCCAAGGAGAAAGCAAATAATCATCACCACAAAAAGGAGGTAAACGATAAAGTTATGCTTTATTTGTCTGAAAAGAATCTGGAATGGGGAAAGGTGGATAAGTTCTCTTATTTCATTATAACCATGCTCTTGTAGCCTCTGTTTCGCTTCCTTTTCGTCTAAACCGATTAACCTGGCAGGCATATTTTTTAAATTCCTCAAACTGTTCCAACCGCTAACTTAAACTTATTTTACCAGCAGCCAAACTGCTTTTCAATCTTTAATTTAGGAGTATAATGTTATTTAAAGTAAGGAGGGAACAGCTTCTTTAACCTTGTAACTAAACGTTAAGGAGAGAGAACCTTGGGTAAAAGTAACCGGCCAGCTCTTCCTAAAAGAGTAAGAGACGTGGTTTATAAACGTGATGGGGGAGTTTGTCAAACTCCTGGTTGCGGCCAAGAGAACAAGAGAAAGTTAACCTGCCATCATAAGGTCCCTGTTTCCCAGGATTCGTCCCTTTTTGACGATCCCGAGAACATCGAATTGCGCTGTGCAGGTTGCCACGGCATGATAAACAAAGGAACCTTAGTGATCATCAGAGGCAGCCAAGGAAAGCCTCTGGTTCACCTGTTAGTCACGCCAAACTCATTGACTTGGCTGCAAGCTGATGGAAACAAAGTTCTTATCTGGGCCCCGGCCACCAAGAAACGTGTCTGGCATGGGCGCCTTTACACGGAAGATTTTGTTTTTCCCGAGGCGGAAACGGTTTCTGAATACCAAGGCTCTGAGGAGGAAGTGCCTTGCATTCAACCGCGTTTTCTCAAAGCCCGCGCGGTCGCGGGGCAAAGGTTACTATCTCTAAAAAACGGGGCGGGGAAGGTAGTCGCTCGGCTATGGGTCCCTTTGGATCTGCGAAGTCGTCGTCAGGCCAAACATAAAGTCGGTCAAAAACATCCGCGGACGACTCCCCGAATCCAAAACGCTCCCTTCAGCTCTAGCGCTATCCACGCCCAAGTTGCCGTTAGAGCCTCCTAACCTTAAAAAGTCCTAGGGTGCAAATACGAAGACACCCCGGGGGTGTCGTGGGTAGGGCAGGTGAGTATTTCGCCTGTCCTTTTTCTTTAAACTCCTAATTTCCCTTATCTTGTATAATGAAGGGGATGATTAAACATTTCAACATCTCCATTGATGGACTCGTTCACGGAGTCTTTTTCCGCACTTCAGCCAAGCAGAAAGCAGATTATCTTAATCTCAAAGGCTTTGCCCAAAATGAGCCTGACGGCTCAGTTTATCTGGAAGTAGAGGGGGAGGAAGAAAATTTAGAAAAGTTTCTCACCTGGTGCCGAAAGGGTCCTCCCTTAGCGAAAGTGGAAAGAGTAGAAGTTACCAAAGGTCTAGTAAAAGGCTACAGTGACTTTGTGATTATCTAATTCCGCCCGAAACGCTTCTCGTAATCCAATCCAACGAAAGATTGAAGTTGAGCAGATTTAAAAGCGGTCTTGAAAATGTTGCCCGCGACGTGTCATAATGCTTTTATGAGCTTTCAAGGAGGCGCTTTACTGTCTAAGTGGTTCATTCCTTTCCTCTTCCTTTGGAGTATCTCCGTCGGAGAAATGTTTCCCGTCTGCGTGGAAAATTTCAACTGTTTTCCAGAAGTGGTCGATCCCTGGACGAAAGAAACTTTGGTGGCCAGTCCGGAAAGGTTTTTCTCTGTGGTGATCTTTTATCTGTTAATCGCCGTTTCCTTTTGGTTCCTTTACCGAAAGTTTCATTGGCCGCTGGTTTTACTCATCGCCGTTGCCTTCGGCCTGACGAAAGAGTTTCTTTTTAAGTCTCCGGAACCAAGTGATTTATTTTTAACCAGGGAACTCTTCGGCGCGACCGCCTTTTACACCTTGGCTTGGTCTGCAATGTTATTTCTCCCTTTCCTCCTATTTAAAGGGGTAAGTAGGATTTTAGGGAACCGGAGAAAGATCAAGACCGCGGTGCCAATCGTTTTATCCTTAGCCTTCCTTTTGTTTATCGCGGGCCACTTTTTCCCCCAGAGACCCGAGGAATCAGTTTCCGCGGTCGGATCGGCGCTCACGGATTGTCAAAGGAAGTTTACCCCCACCGTCAGCAACGGTCCGTATTATACCGGGGAGCTGTTTGACTCCCATTACCATATACCGATTCCTCCGGGAATGAGAGCAATGTTTATGGATACGCCAACGCTGGGCAAGGATATTACTTTAAGTCAAATTCGCTGCACGCTTGACAAGGAAGGAGTCGAAAATGTTCTGGCTTTTTACATGCCGAAAAAAACCGATCGGCTTTCAATTCCCCAGGCCGCCGAAATAAAACAGTACTTGGGAAACCGGTTGTATTTGTTTATCTCGCCAGCGATTCTCAACGGGGCTGAACTGGAGAAAATTTTGAATGAAAATCCCGGTCTTTTCATCGGCATTGGGGAAATTGGTTTTTACGAGATTATCAATTTCTTGAAGCCTATTGATAGCCGCTGGGCCAAAAACATTTATCAAATCGCTACTAAGCACAACCTTCCAGTGATGTTTCACCCGGGAGATAATCAGCTGGATAAACTGGAAAAAATCTTGCAGCAGTTTCCTCAAACAACTTTTATCCTGCACGGTCACGAAATGGAACGGAAGATGGACGAGTTGATGGGTAAATATTCCAACATCTATTACTCAATTGATTCGGCCTCTCTTTATCCTCTGCGGGGCAAGTTCATTTTTGGCCCGAAGGAAGAGTTTTTAGCCGAATTTAAAAAGGATTTCAAGGCCATCCTAGAGGAAAAGGTAAGTCTTTGGAAAGACACGATAAGCAGGTATCCCGATCGTTTCATGTGGGGGACTGACCGAAGCGTTAAATGGAATTACAGTGAGGAGATGAGTGTCTTGATGGAAGAATTCGCACGGGCTTTTATCGGCCGACTAGACCCCGCTGTCCAAGAAAAATTCGCCTACCAAAACGCTCAAAAGTTATTGAAGAAACAAAAGGAATAAGTAAAGGCCTCGATTCGCTAAATAGCACGAGGCCTAAGAAAAGCTAAACCCTCAAGATCTCCCTTAAACGTTCCTCCCACTCAGGAAGACCCAAAGAGACTAATTCAGAATTATAAGGATAAAGATTCATAATCACCGTGCGGGCAATCAAAGCGACAATTTCTTCAGCCGCATCGGAAAAGACATCAACGATTTCCCTTCTTTCTTCGGCCATTGTCTGAAGACAAACCTTAACTTCTTCCTGTAACTCTGGACGGTCGGTCAGCAAGTAATTTTCCAGAGTCACTCCACCCCGGACATCCTCCGGAATGAGCATTCGCAACCGAAAACTGCAGCGTAATAGCTCTTCTACGTAGGAACGAAGGTCGCTCGTTCTCTCTTCCCCCAGGATTTCCGCCAGGTCAATGGTCACCTTCATAACTCTCTCCACTTTATCTTTCTTACCTAACGTCTGTTTTGCGGACCGGCGACGGCCACGATTAAGTTCGTGTGTGTTGTTGCCTCTCTACTAGCATATCCTCTCCTTGATCTTTGATTAGTTTGATTGCTCATTTTAGAAGAACAAGTGGTAAAAGTCAATGGAACTTGCTTTTTCCGGAAGTTTCTTGGTATAATCCCACCAAAAGGAAGGTAGGAGGGCAGGCCGTGAGCATTTGGTTGTCTGCTAATAGAGAACCAACTATAAAAGAAAAATTGTCCGTCTTAACCACCTTGGCCAGTCAAGTTTCTCAGGCCCAAGAAGAAATTGGCGAGGGAGATTCAGAAGACGATCTTCGGGAAATCGCTAACCAGCTTTCGGAGGTAGTCAAGTCTTTTGAAAGAGCCGTTGCCGCCGAGGAAGCAGGTTATGAGGAAATCAATCTGCTCAAATTATTTGGCTGGGTCTCCTGGCAGAACGAGAAAGATCCCCGACAGCCTAAAGCCATCAAGTGGACGTCCCGTATTGGGCTGCTTGTAATTCTTTTTGTCTCAGGATGGCTTCTAGGTTTGGATCTAGTTCTATCTTTGCTTATGGGATCTATAGGTGCTTTGGCTCTAATATTAATCGGAACTATTGACGAGACAAACCAGCTTTTCAAAAAAGGTTTTTCTGACCGGGACCATTTTCTCTCGGAAGTGCCGCCACAAGTAACCGCGGTTATCGAAAAAGCCAAAGCGCAGAAATGGTCCGGGAAACCCTTGTTTGACCGGATAATGATCTACGCCCCGAAGAAAGAAAAGCCGGACGAAAACTATCTGGAAAGAGTCGTCTACGGAAAAATTGACTGTTGGAATTTTCTGATTACCACTTACCCCGGCTAAGTCTTAATCCCGAATTTTTAAGTCACTTAAGAATTCGGGATTTTTTTACTTTTGTAAAATTTCTTTTTTAACCATTTCGAGAAAGGAGGGGACCATGGAGTGAGTCGGGGAGGGGGGATTGTAAACGTCAAACCAACCGATTTCTTCCACCTTTTCAGGATCACCGATTCTGACCTCTTCTGGGTCAACACGGGCAGTGAAGATAAGCGCAATCCAGTGAGTTTTTATCTCGCCGTTTTCTCGCAAAACATTATGTGCCCCTAAAAACTTCAGATCTAGGACTTCCGTAGCGTATTCTTCCCGAATTTCTCGGCAAACCGCTTCTTCAAAGGTTTCGCCAAATTCCATCGCTCCACCGCCAACGTCCCAACGGCCGACCTCATCCCGACACCGGGCGCTTCTTTTATGCATCAGCAAATTTCCCTTTCCGTCGTGACAATAAAAGACACAGGTAATCCCGATGAAGTCAACCCCTCTTTTCAAATCCAGCTGTTTATAATTTTCTTCACCCGCCTTTTTCTTCATAACCACATTATATAGCACAACCCTCGACTTGAGAAGCCGCTTTGACTTCTTTTTCTTTTTGTTATAATATTGCCCTTAGAGTCAAGCCACCTCTTAGTCGGCTTGATTTCTTTTTCAAGTTGAACCTTAACAATTAAACATCCAGAAAGGAAGTGAGCCGTGCCTTACCGTGTTGACCAGTACAAACCGCAGATTCTCTGGCTGCCGGGAAATCCCCGTTATCAGCCCAAAGCTTTGGAGAAGCACTTTGGCTACGATAACCTTTACCGGGGAGTCGCCGAAGTCGAAGTGGCCAACCTCCTAACTTTGGCTGAAGTCGGCCTCATCGGAGAAGAGGAAATTAATCTTCTGACCCCTGAGGTGTTTCAAACTTTGCTGGATATCCCTACCACCGCCGTTGACGAGGTGGAAAAAAGCCTGACTCACCATGACATTCGCGCCTTTGTTCTAATCGGCCGGCAAATCCTTGATCCTCGGTTGGCCCGTTGGCTACACCTTCTCTTAACCAGTTACGACGCTCTTGACACTGGACGGATCTTGCAGTTTTCACGAGCCTATCAACACACCCTCAAACCGAAAATCAAGGAAGTCTGTTCCTTGATGGCTGAACTGGTGCCTAAGTTCGCTTATCAGCGGCAAATCGGACGAACTCACGGCCAAGCCGCTTTGCCCATCACCGTCGGCTTTTGGCTGGCCACGATCCTTCACCGAATTCTTTACAACGCCGAGAAAATGGAGGAGTTTTCCCAGCAGCTGGTAGGGAAGATTTCCGGAGCGGTCGGCGCTTATAACGCTCAGGTTGGGTTAGGAGTCGACTCCCTTTGTAAGGATAAGCCTTACGAAGTCCGAGTTTTGGAAAAAATCGGCCTTAAGCCGGCCCGGATCAGTACTCAGATTTTGCCTCCTGAACCCCTGACGTACTTTTTATTTGCCTGCACCATGCTCTCCGCGGCCTTGGCTCAATTCGGCCGAGACGCCCGACAGCTGATGCGCACTGAAATCGCCGAGTTTTCCGAACCTTTCGGCTCAACTCAAGTCGGCTCTTCCACCATGGCCCAAAAACGTAACCCAATCAACTTTGAAGGTCTGGAAGGGCATTACCTTCGGACTAAAAACGAGTTGGGAAAAGTCCTTGATACCTTGATCTCCGAACACCAACGAGATCTAGTCGGCAGCTGCGTTTCCCGCGACTTTCCCGTCATCTTGGTCAATCTCCTGATCCAGTTAAATACCTTGACTAAGGAAGACCAGAAAACGAAAGAGCCGTTTCTCCGCCGGGTTCAGGTCAATCCGGAAGCCTGTCGGCTAAACCTCGAGCGAGTCGCCCCCACAGTTCTTGCCGAACCGCTTTATATCGCCCTCCAAATGGCCGGATACCAAGGCGACGCCCATGAGTTAATCAACCACCACCTGGTCCCGACGGCTGAAAGGCGAGGACAACTGCTTGTTGACGTCCTCGAAGAGTACCTCAAAGGATCTTCAGATGAGGAACTTCACACCGCCTTTAACAACATTCCTCAGGAGGTGAAAGAACTGCTTCGCCAACCCCAAAACTATCTTGGCGAGGCGCCCAAGAAAGCCTTGGAAATCGCCGCATGGGCCGAAGAAAGAGTAGCCCGCTACTAACCTTTGGAGGAAGAAAATGGCCAATCAAGTTGAAGTGGTCATTGGCAGCAAAAGCGACAAGAAGGTTCTGGAAGAGTCCGGGCTCGCCGACCTTCTTAAAGCAGTGGAAGTCAGTTTCCGATTCTCGGTGATCTCCTGCCACCGCCACCCGGAAAATCTTCGTGTATTCTGCCAACAAGCTCTAAGCGAAGGGGAACCGATCTTTATCGCCGGAGCAGGCATGGCCGCCGCTCTGCCGGGAGCGATTGTTGCGGAGACAAAAGGACAGTGCTTGGTAATTGGCGTCGCCCTGGACTCAGGCTTCTTAAGCGGGCTTGACGCTCTACTTAGCCAAACTCGAACTCCGGCCGGCACCCCAGTCGTTTTCGCCGGAATCGGCAAAGTCGGGTTTTACAACGCTGGCCTGATCGCTTGCCGAGTACTCGCCCGTCAAGATTTTGTACTTTCCGGGCGTCTTCAAGTCATCCAGGCAAAGGCTTCTCAGGAGAACCCCCCGGAAATTGGCTACCTCAAATCAAAGGAGGAAAGGTCGTGACAACGCAAATCCAGCGCGGAAAAAAACTCGCTGAAGGGAAAACAAAAATCATCTGGTCAGTCCATGGCCAACTCGATCAAGTCATCATCGAAAGCAAAGACGACATCACCGCCGGTGACGGAGCCAGACGCCACGTTTTGGAAAGCAAAGCCGTTCTGGCCAATACCACCACCTGCCGCATCTTCGAGTACCTAAACCGCCGCCACATCCCGACCCACTACATCGATCAGGTTGATGAGCGCTCCTTTTTGGCTTGGGGAGCGGCAATGATTCCCATCGAAGTGGTCATTCGGCAGATCGCCACAGGTTCGGTCCTTAAACGCGAACCAGATCTTAAAGAAGGGCACTGCTTCGACTCTTTGAGAGTGGAATTTTTCGCCAAAGACGACGCCAATCACGACCCGTTGATGGTCCTGGATCCGGTAAGCGAAAGGGTCTTCTACTTTGAGGCCAAACGGCCTCTCGTGGAAGGCTTGATCAAAACCACCCCAACAGCCAACCTTGACTGGTTTCCCAGAAGGGACTGCCTAAAGTTGCCGGAAATGGCTAAGCGCGTCTTCGTACTGCTTGAAATAGCCTGGCGAGCCTTCGGGATCGTTTTGGTCGACCTAAAACTCGAATTTGGTCTCACCTTTGATGGAGAACTAGTCCTAGGCGATGTGATTGACAATGATTCCTGGCGGATCTGGCCAGAAGGCGATCCCACGAGAATGCTCGACAAACAGGTCTACCGAAATCTCACCGACGTCACTCCAGAAGCGCTGGCCCAGGTGAAAGAAAACTACGCCCTAGTCGCTCAACTTACCAGCCAGTTTGATCGGCTTTAATCTATCTTATCGAAAGAGGAGGGAAGTCAGAAACATAAAAGGCCTTTAGTAACCATTTACTAAAGGCCTTTTTCTTTAACTAGACTAGAACTTTCGTTTCTCCCTGACTTCGAAGATAGGCTTGCGGATCAGTCACGCTGTCGAGCAAACCTTTCACTCTCAACAGCGCGCTCCGGGAAATCTTCCCGGAACGAATCATCTCCTTCAGATCCGCCAAGCTCAGAGTGCAAGTGGCATAAAGCCTGGCGAGGTTCTCGTAAAACTCCTCAGGCGGCAACCTGGTCGGAAGCACGCTATGAAGAAAGTCAAAGACCTCGTAATCGTCGGTTGTCAGATGTGACCGCTGTCTTTCATAAAAGGCCGTTCCCGGCAAAGGGGTCAGAACCGTAAACTGGGGAAAATGAATATTATTGCTTCGCACATAATCCCCCAGCGCCTCGAAGTCCGGCCTTTTCCAGTCCGGATTAACGATGAAAGCCCCCCAGATTTCCACGCCGTATTCCTTTAGAATCGCCATACAGCTCTCATTGATCTTTACCGAACCTTTTTTATTTAGCCGACCAAGCTCCTCCTCCCGAAACTTCTCGAAGCCGACCAAAACCGTCGCCAGTCCTAAGTCCGCCCACTGCTTAATCACCTTCGGATTACGGACGATGCTGTCAGCGCGAGCCTGCATCCAGTACCGAGCCTGATAACCTTCCTGATTGATCAGCTTGCCGATTTTCTCAGCTCGCCCAATATCGGTCAAGAAGTTATCATCGACAAAGCAAACGATTCCCGCTTCCGGATCCAGGCCTTTTAATTCCTCCATTACCCGCTCCGGACTCTTGAAACGACACTTGCCCCGGTGAAACTTCCAAACCGCACAAAAATTACAGCGGAACGGGCATCCCCGGGCCGTCTCCACCGAAGCGGGCTGATCCCAAAAGTGAAAATGGTAATGCCTCAGGTTCCGGGCCACCAGATCCCGCCTAGGAATCGGGGTCTCGTCTAGATTTTTAAGAAGAAGCCGTCGGGCACTCTGGACTTGCCTGCCTTCATTGCGATAGGCGATTCCTTTGACCCAAGCCCAGTCGACCCCTTTCTCCACGGCGGAAACGACATCGCCAATCGTTCCCTCACCTTCGCCAAGGGCGACCACGTCCACCCAATCACGGTCAAAATCCTCCGGGACGAGACTAGCGTGATAACCGCCGACGACTGTAACAATCTGAGGATCGATTGCCTTAACCGTCTGGCAAATTCGGTGCACCGAAGGAACGGCGGTGGTGTAACCGCTAACTCCCACAATCAGCGGCTGAAAAGATTTGACTTCCGCCTCTAATCCTCCTTCCACCCGCAAATCCAAGATTTTCACCTCATGACCGTTCAAGCAAGCAGCGAGGGTCTCTAGCCCCAACGGCTCGGGACAAACGATCTCCCCAAAACCAACCATTCGACCGGGATTGCCCGGCTGAACCAATAAGATTCTCACCTTTTCTCTCCTTCCGATTCTCTTAGCGAATTACCTTAGCATTTTACTCCTCCCAAGCAAGATCCGCAAGCGCTCCTTTTAGCCTGTCAAGGGTTGCAATTTTGGCTTAGTTGGTTTATTATTAACGAAGGAAGCGAGCCAAAATATGAGCAAGAAAGCCTTGGCGATCTTTATCCTTATTCTTCTAACCGCAACTGTCCTGAGCTTGACAGTTTATTTCTGGTCCCGTTTATTGGTTTCCTCTCAACCTTCAACACCTCCGAAAACGCCTTCTGATCCCCCCGCCGCTAACCAAGCGGAAATTTTAAAGTTTGACTCTGAAGAGGAATTTAAAGAATACTTAGCTCTCTCCGAAAAAACTTCTCCTTATCTTTCGGGAATATCGGTCTCCTCTCTGCAAACCTTTTCTGACGTTAGCACTAGAGACGTCGTCAATTTTTCCGCCCCAGAAACCGGTTCTGCCAGCAAAACCGACACTCCTGAAAGAGTTTCGGGAACGAATGTCCAAGTAACCGGAATTGACGAGCCAGACATCCTCAAAACCGATGGTAAGGAAATTTATTTTTCCTCCACTGCCTACTCAAATTATCGGTTGTCGGCTCGGACCGAAAGATCCTCCATCGCTCCTCCGGTAAAAGAAAGCGAGATCAAGCTTCTCAAAGCCTTCCCTCCCCCCAGCCTTAAAAAGGACGCCGCGATAGAAAAAAGCGGAAATCTTTTGTTAATTAAAAATACCTTAGTGGTTTTTGCCAGCGGGGAGAGGAAAATCTACGGTTACGACGTCTCCGATCCCACCGCCCCCAAAGAAAGCTGGGTCATCGACCTAAGTCTGACCGATCAAGATAATGACGGCAAGTCCAGCCAAAGTCAAATTACCAGCGCCAGGCTTTACCAAGATAAAATTTATCTTATCACCCAAACTGATATTGATTATTCAAATCCTTGTCCCATTCGGCCAATGGTTGTGGAAGGATCTTCCCTAACCGTTCCTTGCGAGGATATTTATCATCCCAAAACCAACATCTTAGTCGACCTCACCTATACCGCAAGCATCGTTGACCCTCAAACTGGCCAAGTGGAAAAAAGAGTTTCCTTTGTCGGTTCCTCAAGCTCTTCCGTCGTTTATATGTCCGAAGACGCTTTGTATCTGACTTACTTTTACCCGGGTGACTACATCAAGTTGATCCATAGTTTCTACCTTCAGAACAAAGATTTAATCTCTACAACCGCTCTCGAAAAGATGGAAAGACTTCAAACTTATGATCTGAGCAGTTACACCAAGTTGGTGGAGCTTCAAACAATTTATGACCAGTATAAACTGTCCCTCAGCCGGGATGAGAAGCTTCGGGTTGAAAACGAAACCCAAGATCGGCTGGAAGATTATCTTAAAACTCACCAAAGAAGCCTGGAGAATACCGGAATCGTGAAAGTGGGCCTGGACGGATTCCAAGTTGAGGCGACCGGCATTATCCCGGGTAAGATTTTAAATCAATACTCCCTTGATCAGTATCAGGATCACCTGCGAATCGCCACCACCGTGGGCGAAAGCTGGTGGGGGAGAGGGGCTAGAGAGAGCGTTAATGACGTTTACGTTTTAAACCAAGGCTTGCAGGTGGTTGGCTCGATTCTTGACTTGGGTTTAAACGAAAGAATATACTCGGCCCGATTTGTTAAAGACAAAGGCTATCTGGTCACTTTTCGCCAAATTGATCCATTTTACGTTTTAGACTTGGCCGATCCCGCTAATCCCCAAAAAGTCGGGGAGTTAAAGATCCCTGGTTATTCTTCTTACCTGCACCCCATCAATAAAGATAAGATCCTAGGGATTGGTAAAGAAGGAGCCAAGGTCAAAATTTCTCTCTTTGATGTCTCCTCGCCGGATAATCCTTTAGAGGCGGACAAGTACACTCTTGATGAATCTTGGTCGGAAATTTTAAACACTCAATACGCCTTTTTGCTCGACAGTAAGCATCAAGTCTTTTTCCTCCCCGGAAGTAAAGGAGGCTACATCTTTTCCTATCAAGGAGATGATTTAAAATTGGTTAAAGCGGTCAGCGACATCACTCCCCGCCGAGCGCTTTTTATCAACGACTATCTTTACCTCATCGCCGACACTAAGCTGGTTGTTTTAAACGAAAAGGATTGGCAGAAAGTCAGCCAGCTAGAGTTTTAGTCGCCCCTTGACTCTTTATCGCAAGCAACAGTTCCTCTAAAATTCGGCTATGAATCTTTTATTTGTCGGAGACGTGATGCTGGGGCGGTTAGTCAACGATCTTCTAAAGCAGGTCCCGCCAGAATATCCTTGGGGGGACACTTTGCCTATTTTTCAAAAAGCCACTCTTCGAATCTGCAACCTGGAATGCGTCGTCTCCGACATTGGCCAACCTTGGTCGGTCACCCCAAAAATCTTTCATTTTCGCACCGAAACTAGAAACATCAAAACTCTCCTCGCCGCCGGAATCGACCTGGTTTCTCTGGCCAATAACCACACTCTTGATTACGAATATGAAGCGCTGTTTGAAATGATGGAAACTTTAAGCAAAAATAAAATCTGTTTTTCCGGAGCGGGCCGGGATATTTATGAAGCTTCTTCACCGATTATCACCGAAATCCAAAATTTCAGGATCGGCCTGATTTCCTTTACCGATAATGAACCCTTCTGGAAAGCGAAAGAAAATAAACCGGGAATCTTTTATGTTCCCATAAAGACAAACGATAATCGAGCCAAAATGCTTTTTGAAATCATTCGTCGCGTCAGAGGAGAAGTGGATTTGTTAATTATTTCGGCCCACTGGGGGCCGAACTGGGGGTACTTTCCCCCAAAGGAACACCCTCTCTTTGCTCACGCCTTGATTGAAGCGGGAGCCGATATCATTTTCGGTCATTCCAGCCACGTCTTTCGAGGCGTCGAAATCTACCAAAACCGACCGATTTTATATTCAACAGGGAATTTTATCGACGATTACGCAGTCGATGAAATCGAACGCAATGATCAATCTTTCATCTTTCTCGTGGAAACAAACGGCCAAAAAATCCTTCGTTTAAAACTTTATCCCACTTTAATAGAAAATTTTCAAGCCAGATTAGCAAAAGGAGAGGAAGTGGAAGAAATTACTCAAAAGATGATCTCTCTAAACGAAGGGTTTAAGACCAAAAGTATTTGGAAAAAAGACTATCTTGAAATCCCCGTCTGTTGCAATTAAACCTTAAGCAGATATAATCTAGTCAAGAGTATGACCTTCAAGAATCGAACCGAAGCTGGAAACAAACTCGCCGATCTTTTGGAAAAGTACGCTGATCAGGAGGCCATCGTTTATGGTCTCCCCAGAGGCGGGGTGGCCGTGGCGGCCGAAATCGCCAAACGGCTGAAAGCCCCGCTTGATCTAATCATCGCCCGAAAAGTCGGTCATCCTTATAATCCGGAATACGGTATCTGTGCCGTCACGGAAAGTGATCAGCGAGTTTGCAACGAAGAAGAGGTTGCCGCCCTTGACCAGGATTGGTTAGCAAAGGCGATTGAAAAAGAATGCCGGGAAGCCCAACGAAGAAGGGTGGTTTACTTAGCCAACCGAAAACCCCTCTCCGTTGCAAAGAAAGTAGCCATTCTTGTCGATGACGGCTTAGCCACCGGCTTAACCATGCAAGCATCAATTAAAGAGGTCAAACAACGAAATCCGGATAAAGTCGTAGTGGCGGTACCGGTCGCCCCTGCCGAGACGATCGCAAAACTTCAGCCTGAGGTGGATGAGATCTTGGTCCTTTATCCAGTCTCGGGTTTTTTCGGAGCTATCGGAAGTTTCTATGACCATTTTCCCCAATTACGTGATGAAGACGTCGTTAAATTACTAAAATGATTTTATTTGCTTTTCCTCAGTATCAAAAAATCGCCCATGCCCTGACCCAACTGCCCACTCTCGAGCGAGGATCCTTTTCAACTGAACGGTTCCCTAACCAAGAAATCTTGGTTAAAGTTCTCAGTCCCGTCAAAGGACAAGACTGCCTTCTCTTAGGTTGGCTCAAGCCGCCTGAAGAGAACCTATTTTCCTTTCTTCTCCTAGGAAACACCCTGAAGAAAGAGGGGGCCCGGAAGGTCGTCGCTCTTATTCCTTATTTATCTTACAGCCGTCAAGACAAAGACGAACCTGGGGAAAGCTTCACCACGGCTTGGTTGGGACAACTCCTGAAAGCTTCAGGAACCGATAAAGTCATCACCGTGGATCTTCACAGCCCTTTAGCCAAGCCACTTTTTCCCATCCCCTTAGTCTCGCTCTCTCCCGCCTCAGTCTTCGCTCGAGAAATTGTCAAACGAGAGCTTACTAAGGCCACTCTGGTCGCCCCAGACGAAGGCGCTTTAGAAAAGACTCGGTTAATCGGCAGAGAGTCGGGAATTCAGAAGCCCTTAGTCTATTTTGAGAAAACAAGGACTGATCAAAAAATCAAGCTCGTTTTTCGCGGTAAGGCCGGAAAACAAGCGCTGATTGTTGATGACATTTTAGATACGGGGAAAACTCTTCTGGGCGTTTGTGAAAATTTGGCCAATGTTGGAGTAGAGGAGATCTATATTTTTGCCACTCACGCTCTTTTCACCGGAAAAGCCTGGGAAAAACTTTGGGCTCTAGGCGTTAAGCAAATTTTGACCACTGACACCATCCCGCCTCAATTCCAACCCACTTCCGAAAAAATCCAAATCCTTTCCGTTATTCCTTTACTAGAAGAAGTCGCAGTTTTAGAATCTAGCAAAAGGGACTCTTTCTGAGAGAAAGGCGAAAACCCTCCTGACTCAGGAGGGTTTTCTGCGAGAAACTTTCCCTACTTGCTAGCTACCTTGACCGGAATTTTTTTAGGCTTCGCGGCCTCGGCAACCGCTGCGGTGATCGTCACCACCCCGTTTTCAACCTTCGCCTCAATGCTTTTTTGGTCAATCGGTCTAGGCAACATGGTGGTGTATTTAAATGAAGCCACTCGCTGCCGCTGATGAACGATTCGCTTTTTTTCCTTTTCTACCTCTTTCTCTTCAACCTGGCCGCTGATGTGCAAAACCCCATCTTCGTAAGTAATGTCGATCTTATCCGCCCCAACGCCGGGCACCGAAGCTTCCACTACGACTTTATTATCTTCT
Organism: Candidatus Woesebacteria bacterium; assembly: GCA_020060105.1. GTDB lineage: Bacteria > Patescibacteriota > Microgenomatia > Woykebacterales > 2-01-FULL-43-14 > JAGVAV01. The sequence continues at coordinate 81,623 of JAGVAV010000023.1, forward strand.
TCGAAAACGTTTAAGCCTTCCGTCACGGTCAGCTCCGGCCAAGTCTCTTGGCCTTCAGTTAGAAGCGGCCTAAACAAGGACTGATATGAGAAAGGGTTAAAACGAACGATAGCCATCTCTTTTTCACCTCCTTCCCAGTGATACCACCTTCCGCCACCGAACGGCAATTTTACCCGTGGCGTCAACTATATATGAAATACAATATCAATTTAGGCCTTGTCAAGACCATAAGAGGGTTGCAAACTTAAGTAAAAGGGTTATATACTAAACTTAGTTGGTTGACCGTTTAGTAGTTGGCCAAACAGTTTAAGTTTAGCTTTAATGGAAATTTTCGAGTTCGCCTTTAATCCGTTTGCGCTGTTATCTCTTTCCGCCGTTATCATTGATGCCGCTTTCCTCTATTTACTCATTTCAAAAGGGCTGCAGGCTCCGGCCAATCGGTGGTTTGCGATAGAGTTTATCGCCCTTCTCATCTGGGGAGTGGCGGAAGTCCTTTCGCGCCTTAGTGCCAACCCTGCCGGTGCTCGGTATTGGGGAGCCTTAAACATGGTCGGTTGGGACTTCGTCGGTCCATTGCTACTAGGCTTCACCCTCGTTTACACCAATAACGAAAAATTTCTCTCTTCGCTTTTCCGCCAAGCACTTCTATTCGGACCGGCTTTTGTCTTTTTATTTCTTAATCTAACCACCGATCTTATCTATAACACCCCGGATTTAAGCAAGTTCCAAAGATTTTACTACGGCTGGGACGGCCCAGTTGGGCCGTTGTTTTTGGTCGTGATTGCTTGGATTGACGCCCTCATCTTTATTTCTCTCTGGATTCTTTATAAGTACTGGCGAAAAGTCAAAGATCCGATAAAGAAAAAACAAGTCGGTTTATTTATCATCGCCATTCTCATCCCCGGTGTTGGGGGATCTTTAACCAATGGGTTGCTCTTTGGCCTAAAAGAAACGCTGGGGGTTGTTCCGTTCCCCTCCGCCATTTTTCTAAGCTCCACCACCGCCATCATTATCACCTATGCCATTTTGAAGTATCAGTTCTTTACCGTTAACCCCGCCACCATCGTGACCAACATCGTCGGAACGATGAATGAGATCTTGATCGTTTTAAACCCTCATCACTACATAGAATTTGCCAATGAGGCGGTGGGAAAAGTCTTAGGCCACAAAAAAGAAAACCTGGTTGGTCAAAGTTTTAAGCCTTACCTCGGTCCTGACTGGCCAGCCTTTTATCACAAAATTATCGAACCTCTTAGGCAGGGTCGGGAGAGCGCTCAAACCGAGTTAAACCTAATCTCTAGCTCAGAAGAAACAATTCCGGTTAATTTCTCCGCCTCCGCTTTTCGTAACTCCCAAGGAAAAATCTTAGGAATCATCGGAGTCGCCACGGACATTAGAAAACTACGGGAACTGCTTAACGTGACGGCGGAAAGAAATAAACTGGACGTGATGATGGAATCAATTACCGATGGGGTCTTGGGTCTGGGATTAGGGGGAAGGATCGTCATGATTAATTCCTCCGCCTTAAACATATTGGGGCTAGAAGAAACAGACGCTTTAGGGAAAAGGCTTGATGAAATTGTTACCTTAACCGATAAAGAAGGGGCTGTTCCTCTTCGGGAACTTTTGCCTAAAGAAAGCGTTGAGGAAAAAACCATGATCATTACCCGTAAAGACGGAATCAAGATAAACAATCACTTTGGAAATCAAGTTTATGCTAACTTGGTTAGCTCGGCGATCAAAGGAGGAAAGGAAGCCGGGCTGGGAGCGATCATCGCTCTTCACGACGTTTCCGAAGAAAAACAGCTTGAAGAGATGAAATTGGATTTTGTCTCTATGGCTGTTCATGAGCTGCGCACTCCATTAACCTCTATTAGAGGATACTTATCTGTCTTTAGTCGAGAAGACATCAGTAATCTAAGAAGTGAGCAAAAGAAATATCTAAATCGGATCAGTATTTCCGCCGATCAATTAATGGCCTTAATTGAAAATCTCTTAAATGTTTCTCGGGTTGAAAAGGGAACCTTGACCCTTCGAACCACTCCTCTTAACTGGTTTTCTAACCTCAAACAAGTCGTGATGGAATATAAACCCTTGGCAAACGAAAAAAACCTTAAACTAAGTTTGTTCAAACCAAAAGAAATTCTGCCAAAAGTCTTAGTTGATCGGTTAAGAATCTATGAGGTTCTCTCAAATCTACTCTCAAACGCCGTTGAGTACACCCCGCCAAAAGGCAGGATCAAAGTCTGGGTGGAAAGAAAAGATCAAGAAATCATCACTCATATCCAAGACACCGGCCAAGGTATTCCTAAAGAAGCCTTACCTCATTTGTTTACCAAGTTTTTCCGGGTTTACGGAAGTTTGGAAATGGGTTCGAAAGGCACCGGCTTAGGACTTTATATCTCAAAAGCGATCGTGGAACTTCATGGAGGAAAAATCTGGGTGGAATCTGAAATTGGCAAAGGTTCAACCTTTAGTTTTTCTTTACCCGTCAATAAATCAAATCCTACTAAACCGGTAAAGGCAAGTTAATCAGACTACAAGTTCCTACTTGACGGCCTCAAACAAAGCAAGTACTCTTATAATTAAGATCCCTTTTGGAGTATTTAATGGCCGAAGAAATCTTTGAAAAAGTCGCTGAAACCCCAGCGGTCGTCCTGGAAAAAACTCTCGAAACCACTCAGCAA
>JAGVAV010000024.1 GCA_020060105.1 Candidatus Woesebacteria bacterium
ACCGGCTCTTCTGACTTAAACAGTGATGGTCGGGTTGACAGGCGTGACGCGGAAACACTGTTTAGTAATTGGTTTAATCCTTCAACCCTTTCCGCAGACATTTATTCAGACAATAGAGTTAACGGAATTGATTTTAGTTATCTGAAAAGAGATTGGACTGGTAATTAATGTTTCGTTTATCTCCCACCCCCCTTTAATCGTCTAAAGATTGCGTACCCAACGAGAGCCGTGATGCCAACCCCCAACAATAAAATTCCAAAAGTCAAAAAATTTACCCCAAAACCAAATCCACTTTTGCTTATTTTCCAGATAACCCCCGTTTCCGGCTGAGCCTTCAAAACACCCTCTCGAACTTCTAAAACTCCAAAATCGGCAACATACATTTCGTTGTTAGGGCTAAACTTTACATCCATCGGCCTTTCTAAGCCGGGTTTCCCTAAACGAGAAGCTGGTCCCACCTGACCTTTTACCGCTTTGCTGACCGCAAAATCGATTATTTTTCGACCATTTACATCCAATCGGACAACCTTGTAACCTACGTTTTTCTCCGTATTATCCGTCAAGCCTTGAATATTCCCCGACAATGCCACAAAAACCTGATCCTTAAACCCAAATTTTTCTGGACCAAAAGTAAAACCGGCTGATCGGGAATAAGAATCAAACTGAGCTAGGGGAGTAGGAGGAAAACCCTCTCCGGGATGCTCCTGCAAAACGAATTGCGGTTGGTACCCACCTTCCGGCCGGAATTTCGCCAGACTGACCGGCTCGCCGCCGGAGTAATCAGGCCAACCATACCAGGTAGGACTGAGTTCATAAAAATTATCTTTGCTGTTGGCGATTAATCGGCGGCCACGCAGATCAAAACCCTGTTCGGTAAAAAAGATTTTCCCTTCTGAGTTTTGGTTTATCCCTAAAGGGTTGCGAATTCCCCAAGCAACCACTTGCAACTCCTCGGGGTTTTCTAAATTAAGGCGATAAATTGCCCCGTTGCAAAGTTTTCCGCTCTCGACTTCTTGGCCTTCTTTCGTGGCCGTACCGTCAGGCACAAACGCTCCGGTAATGTTTTTTTCGGTCGCGTAGTCAATTCCGTTCAAAAAGATGCTTTGGCAAGGAATATCGGCTAACTTTTGATTTCCTTTCAACCATCCGGTTACTAAATTATCATCACCAACCACTCCGGCGTTTGTAACTGTTCCTTGCGTAAAATATAAGTTCTTATCCTTATCGATTATTAATTGATTATTCGAGTAATCTCCTTGGCTGGGTAAGTCTGTAACTAGGTCGGTAATTTTTCCGTTTTCTTCAATCACTGATATTTTACCTCGTTGTGAGACGTATAACCGATCCTCCGAAAAAGCAAGCCCGCTAATCGGCGCTTCAAACCCCTTCAAAGATTCCAAAATATTTCCCTCTTGATCAACTTTCAAAATCTTTGGCTCACCCGCGCCAGCGAGACCTGACTCAGCGACGTAGAGATTTCCAATACTATCAAAAGTTATAACGGTGGGCCCATTTAAGCCCGCGACTAGCGTTTTAACTGAATATCCGGAGGGAACTGAGATATTTCCCGCGTTATCTTTATCTTGGGCGAAGACAAAGCTCTGGATTTTTGAAAAGAGGTATATTCCGAGGATCAGAATCAAAAGGACTAGAAAAGCCTTAAAGTTTAAATGAATTTTCAATAAAGCAGACAGTTTGGTTTTGTATTTTTGATCGTTTGTCATTGGCTATCTTCTCCTACAGTAAAGGGGAAACTTGCCGAGGCTTTACTGGTTTCCCCGACAACACTGACGGTATGTTCGCCGTTTTGCACGTTAGGCGGAATTGAAAAAGTGACATCTTCAAAGGCGCCATTTTCATTCGACTGGGCTTCACTCACTTCGAGTTCGTCAAAGACTACTTCAAGTTTTTCACTCGGAGCAAATGATTCACCTTGCAGTGTAATAACAGATCCGCTTAAACCAAAGTAGGAGTTTGGAGTTACGCTTGGCCTCAGGGGTTGGACTGCAAGGTTTTGAAGGGCCGAAGCTCCGCTGAGTGTCCCAACTGCCTTAACTTGTCCTTGCCCGCCCAAACCATAGGGCACGCTCGTCTCTGCCGCATCTTGAAACTTTCCTTCCCAATCTGCGTTAATTTCCCCGATTAATTCATCATTAAGATAGATTTGAACAGGTTCGTTAGCCGGAAACCCGCTGCCTGAAAAGGTGACTGTTTCACCGGGGAGGGGAGAGAAGCTGCTTGGCGTAACATTAGCACTGAAAGCGCCGATGTTAAAAGCCACTTTCTTTGGCTTAGCGCTTTCACGGCCAATAAGAGTAAAGGTACCTTCCCCGGCCGGCGTACCAAAAGAAAGGGTATATTCACCCGATTCCTCGAAATTACCTCGTTCGTCCGCGGAGATAACCGATACTAATTTACCTTTACTCTGATCGCTCGCGCCAAGATAAACATCCACCCTTTCGTTTGGGATGAACCCCTCACCGTTAAACGTGATAGAAGTATTCCCAGGCAGCCCGTAGTATGTGCTTAAGGTGACCGATCCACTTAATTCCTGAAGGCTAACCCTGGTCTGTACTGGAACTTGGCTTTTATCCCCAACCAAGGTAAAGGTGCTGACCCCGCTCGTTGGGAAATCTTTGGGAATTTGATACTCTCCCTGATTTTTGAAGCTGCCGTTTTCATCCGCCCTAAAGTCACGAAGAGGTTGGGTGTTTAAATAGTCCCCTAAATATAGGCGTATATTTTCCCCTGGGGCAAATCCGGATCCGGAGAAGGTGATCTTATTGCCAACTTTCGGGGCGTAATCGCTGGGCGTTATTTCCGGATAAAGACCTTGCAGGTACAAAGATGAGTTAGCACTGCTTTGACTACATTGGCCAGTCGCGCTTAATTTGGTTGCCTTTTCCCCCTTAATTTCCCCTGGAATCTTTATCCGTTGGGCCCCAACATTCCCGTTTTTATCAGCCTTCAATTGACCTGCCGGGATACCGGAGGAATCGGCTTCTTGACCAAATACAAAGTTGATTTCTTCGTTTGGCAAAAATCCTTTTCCCGAAACTTCTAAATCTCCACCCGGTTTGGGTTGATCCGACTTGATAATAAGTGAAACAGGAATCGGTTGAACAAATATTGAAGTTTCAGCTTCGATTTCCCCCGAAGATTTTCTGGCCGAAAGAGTGTGTCTTTGATTTGCCAAAGCGCAAGGAATATTGAAACTTATTCCCTTCAAATTTCCCTCTCCGTCAGCCTTAGCAGAAGCAACTTTTGTTTGATCAAAAAATATTTCTAGGCTCGCGCCATGACCAAACCCTTCTCCGGAAACCTCAACTGAGTTGCCCACTTTCCCAAAAGGGGGCTGGGCATCCAACTGAGCAACAGCGTAACTGCTGGGGGAAAGAGGAAAAAGTTGCCCAATAGCCAGCCCCGCCGCAAATAAAACCCCTAACAGCTTTCTCGATGACTTTTTCCTTATCCAATGGAGTAGATTTTTTAACATGCAGAAATTCTCCCCTAAAACTTAGGATCATCTTTGTTAAAAAACTTATCCTATACTTAACCTCAGTTCAAGTTTCAGGCGAAATGTCTGCTGCATAGTAAATGCCAGACTTTTCCTCGTTTCTTGACCTTATGGTTTTCCTTTTGTTAAAATGACCTACGGTTTTGCCCGTTTTTGGGCTAAACCAGAAAATTTTGCCGTTCTGGAGGGCAAAACGGCAAAATTGATGAGGGCAATATGAGGGCAATTTTAAAAGAAATTAAGCATTTCTCATTGGCGATCGTTGTGCTTATTCTACTGTCAATTGGTCCTGTTCTAACTGCTGAAACCACCAGCCACGTCGCCGAAAAAACTAAAAATCTAACTTTTTCTAATAACATGGCTAAGATTCCCAACCTCGGAACAGATAAACAAATTGCCAGTCGCTTCTATCAGGATTGGAAAAAACAATACCTAACTGATAAAGGCGCTCCGGTAGGTTTAAGGGTTCAGAGGCCGGAAGACGGCGGAGACACGGTTTCGGAAGGACAAGCCTACGGGATGTTGATGGCCGTAATGCTTAACGACAAAGGGACTTTTGACAACCTTTGGGCTTACACGAAGAACTATTTTAATGACGTTGGATTGATGCATTGGCGAATCGGGGCGGACGGTTCGGTTATCGGTCCCGGACCCGCCTCCGACGCGGATCAAGATATGGCTTACGCCTTAATCGTAGCCGACAAAAAGTGGGGTGGTTACCGACAAGAGGCTCAGACTTTGCTCAAGTCCATCATTGATCATGAGGTTGATTTGGAGAACCATATTTTCAAGCCGGGACAATGGGGCGGAAAGGAAGCCTTAAATATTTCTTACCTCGCTCCAGGTTATTACCGAATTTTTGCTGACTACACCGGTGACAACAACTGGTTGAAAATCGCGGAAAAAAGTTATGAACTGATTGAAAAGACAGCCCACCCCGAAACAGGCTTAGTTCCTGATTGGTCAGATGATAAAGGCAACCCCGCCGGGAATCTAAAAGGTGATCCTCGCCATGAGCAGTTTTTCTATAACGCCGTCAGAACTCCTTGGCGAATCGCCACCGATTACATTTGGTTTGGAGAAAAAAGAGCCAAATCGATTGTCGATAAGATGACTAACTTTTTCTCAACGATAGGCGTGGAAAACCTCAAAAGCGGATACACTTTGGAAGGCAAACCAACGGCCTCGTACTTTGACGCTACCTACGCTTCTCAGATCACCGCCGGCGCCTTAATTTCTAACAATCAAAGTTTTTATAAGCAACTTTATGATAAACTTCTCACTATTCCTCAAAATAGCTACTACGGAGATAGTCTGAGGATCCTGACTTTAATGTTTGTCAACGGCCAGTTCGAAAAGGTAAATTAACCGGGCTATTTATTGAGTAATTGGTCCTTCAGGAGCTTGATTCACAGGACGAGATTGAGGCAACGAAGGACGAACCTGATTCGAAGGGGAAGTCTCAGTCTTATCTTTTCTAGTGGGTATGGAGGAAGAACTTTCTGGGGCGAACTTCTTTGGACCTTCGTTTTCAGGACCGATTTTATTGATCGGCCTACCATGACCTAAAATCGCTCCAAAAATGATAGTAAAGACGACAATAATTAAGCCTAACAATAATTTCTTCATCTTTTCACCCCTTCTTCAAAGATTATTTGTTAACTTGTCTGATTTCCACAGTCGTATTGCCTAAAGTATATTCTTTGACCACCGTTGAATTATTATAAGCTTGCATTGGCAAAGTCCCTTCTTCAAGCCAGCGAGCCATGTCTGGGGACATAACCAAATAATCGATGTTTTGATAATCTCCGGCTAGTATCTTTTCGTTTACATCCGGGTCTCGAGCCACCTTCCAATGAGAATGAGCGTATGGATACTTTTTATCCGAATCTCTTAAGTCTATCCAAAGGTTATCGTCAATCACCAAAAACTTATCTTCGGAAACATTTTCCCTAACCCATTCATATGAGGCTTTTTGCAAACCGGTAAGATTTAGTAAATAAGTATCTCGACTAGCGTTAACGTTTCCCATTGACAAGAGCGCGATAAATAAGGCCAACAGCGGCCACTTTATCAGGCTTGGAAAGATCCCTATTAGCTTATCCACCAGCAGACCAATATTGAGGGCGAAAAAAGGCAGCAAAGGAACAATGTAAAACGGCAGAATGACGCTGCCTTTCAATATGTAAACGAGGTAAGAAAACGATAACAAAGAGGCAATCATCAAAGATCTGTGTTTAAAGCCTAGGATAAAATTTATCGCCGTGACGGCGACCCCGCTGAGGACTAGAAAAGGATCTCGGAATAACCAGTCATTGGTTAGGTACTCCTGAAACTGGCTTTGAGGGTCCCAAACCATTCCTCCACCCCGGGAAATTTGCCAAAGAACGGTGCCGATCAGAGACGGCCGCTGCTCGGAGTTGGAAAGGGGAGCAGCAAAAGCGCTAACTAGATTTTCCGGAAAAAATTCTCCTTTAAGCAAAGCGTAAAGAACGTACAAAGAGACTACACTGCCAAAACTAAAGATCCAACTGGGGAAGGAAAAACGAAAGTTATGGATATTTTTTCGTTTGTAGATTAGATAAATCATCAGCGGTAAGAAGAAGACGGCATTTTCCTTGGTCAGAACGGCAACGGCAAAAAATACCCCACTTAAAATAAAATTAACCAGCCGTTGATTTCGAAAAAGGATAAGGTAAAAGCTCAACAGTACCCAAAAGGTCATTACGTTATCGAGTAAAACCATCCGCTGGTAATAAATGCCTAAAGGGGAGAGAGAAAATATCAGGGTCGCAATCGTTGGAACAACTAAATTCCCGGAAAGTTTTTTGGCAAACTTGAACAGTAAGTAGGTTGAAGCCAAATGAATCAAGAGCATCAAGACTCGTCCGGAGTTAACCGACATTCCGAAAGTGAAAAAACCCCCGGTAAACATTTCCCAAATGGCAATAAGAATCCAACCCCCGGGGGCATGGTCATACCAAAATGTATAGGGAGAAAGCTTTCCTTCTTTCAGCACCGCCCAAGCCTGTTCCAAATATATCCCCTCGTCGCCCAAGTAAAGAGGGTAGTTAAACATGTTGAAAGCGTGGCTGATAAAAGCGATTGATAAGGCCAACAATAATAACTGATTTTCTCTAACTTTTAACCATTTCATTTTCCTCCTCCGCTCGATGTTCTCTGGTAAATAAGGTTTTCGCCGGTGTGTTTAGTCTTTTCCCAATCTTTCTCTTTGACCGCCTCCCGGAAAACGGCCCGAACGGCGCTGACAGACAGTAACCATTGATAAGGAAAGTAAGTTAAAAAAGCCTTAAGGATAAATCCCGGTTTAAGATCAAACCCATAAATTCTGGCAAATTCGTATAACCCGACTAAATTAAAAAGAAACTGGGCTGTTAGCAAATATAAAGGAATATTATAAAGAATTGCTAAAGCGGTCGGGACCTTGACGAATAAAGCCATGTAGAGAGAAATCGGCAGGTAGGATATCAAGATAGCTTGAAAGATGGGAAAGGCGAAAATATAAAAGGCCGAGAGCTTCTGTTTCCACGACGGCAATTTCTGCCAATCACCTTTCTTAAATACTTGAATAAATCCTTGACTCCATCGAGTTCTTTGTCTAATAAACTGGCCAAGCGACGGGGGAGTTTCCTCCTTTGTCGTATACTCGTCTCCATAAATTACTTTTATTCGGTATCCCAGAAGCGAAACCTTTACCCCGATATCCGCATCCTCCGTCAAAATATTTTCATCCCACCCTCCGATTTCTTCCAAAACATCCCGCCGAAAAAAGATCGTGTTTCCCCCTAGGGTAGTAAATCCTTGTCTGGCGTGATAAGACAAACGTGATTTAAACCAGAAGAAATACTCCAGCACGTTGTGAACCGAATACCAATGAGAGGCAAAATCAATGAGCTGGACTCCTGCTTGAACAACCCTGACTCCTTCATTGACCATCGTGGTGTTAATCACGTTGAAGATTTCCGGGTGGAAATGATCTTCGGCATCAAAGACCGTCACCACTTCATTTTTAGAATTAGCCAACCCGATATTTAGGCCATGGGGTTTATTTATCGGCCGGTCATTGAAAATAACTAATTTTATGTTGTCGACCCCTTTAGTCTTTAGTTCTTTGATCTTCTCTTCAACCTCAACGATGGTTCCGGTATCAGACGCCTCGCAAATTACCATCGCTTCGACCAACTCTTTGGGATAGTTAAGATTCGCCATGTTTTGAATCGTCTTAGAAATAACTCCTTCTTCGTTGCGAGCGGGAAGAAGGGCCGTAAAAGAAAGTTTCGGGATCAAAAACTGATCTGGCGGCCTTTGATCCTTGTGCTTCTGCTCGTCGTCCCAGGAATAAATCATTAAATAGGTGGTATAAATTGTCTGGATGATGACAAAAACTGTAAAGATGGTGAGAACGGTAAGAAAAATCACTCCTGATCACCTCCTTACCCCAAGATAAGCTTTTAACTTTAATAATCCACCATCGCTCCATAATAACAGAATCAGTCATAAACTGTCTGTGATCTTAATCACCAAAAGCCTGAAACTTCTACAAGGAGGTTCAATTATTTTCTAACACCGGGGAGTTTAAAACCCAAAAACCCTCTTTCGTCTGACTAAGCAAACCGTTATCTTTAAAACTAGTAATCGTTCTAGTTACCGTTTCTCTTGTTAAACCGGACATTTCCGCGATATCACGATGAGTTAGGCGGTTACGGATCACAAGATTGTCTTCTCTCTCTATTCCGAATTTTCTTGCCAAAAAGTAAAACAGCGACTTCACTTTTTCCTCCGGGTTGCTTTCGGAAAGAATAGTGATCTGTTCTTCTTTTTCCTCAATCATTTTAAATAATTCTTTAAGAAACCGTCTTAAAGCTTTTGGCCTTTTGGCTAATAAATTCAGCAGATCTTCCTTCTTGATTACGCAAATTTGAGACTTTTCTTTGGCGTAAAAATAAAAACGATTCGTTGATTTCGCGTTGAAAACCCCGCAGATATGGCCTGGAACTAGATTACAAACAATTGTTTCCTTGCCGCTTTCCGAAGACATTTTTATCTGAACATCTCCCTCCTTCACCAAGTAAATGCTGTCCTGATCAATCGTTGGAGTAACAATTTGGCCTTTCGAATATCTTTCTTCCATCAACGAGGCCGAAATTTTTTCTAACTCCTCGTTAGAAAAATCGCGAAACAGATTTATTCTTTTCAAATACCAGACTTTATTCATGTCCAAACTCAGCCTTGGTAAACAAAGACAAAATATTTCCGATAGTGGGGTGCGAGGTTTTCCTTGGTTAAATGAATTCAAATGACTCAATTATTTTCAGAAGATTTTCTTTATCACGATCATAATGTGGGTACTTAGTATCTGTGTTGCCAAAACGCAGGTCATAATGAAAGCCGCCTTGCTCCAGTTGGGCGACGATATAACCGGTTTCGTCTTTATTTCTCACTTCGGTTGCCTTAACTTCAATACCCCCGACGTTTAGATTTAGCTCTCCGACCGAGGGAGGAGTTGATTTGCTAATATCAATTGGTCGGCTTTCCAGATTTACCGTTATCCAACCGCTTTCCCCACTGAATTTTAAGGAATTTTCGCCGTCAAAGTTTTCCTCAATTTTCCATTCAGCCGGGTGTTGCAAAGCAAACCCGTACTCTTCGCTACGATAAACCCTGGAACTTCCAATGTCTCCATCAACGCTAGCTTCGAGATCTTTTTCGCTTATTTCTACCTTTGAAGAATCGGATGTTTGAGAAGAAGTGTCTTGGCTCGTCTGGGGCTGGCCCGTCAAATAATATATGCCTAAACCAATTATTGTTCCGACCAGCGTGCCAAGCCCAACCGAAACCACTTTTTCTTTTGAAATTTTCATTTTTTTCTTACACTCCTTAAGTTGATAACATTTTGTCGCCATTTTCAACCTGTGTCAATCGAGGAGCAATGGCTAAATTGAGAGGGGGGGGGAAGCAAGGGAAAAGTTGCGAAATTGAGTATTTTAGGTATAAAATATAATAATGATAAGTTTTGATTTTTTAAACAGTTTACCTCCGCCGCTAATTACCTTCGTGGTTTCCGCCTTGCCAATCGCCGAGCTTAGGGGCTCTATCCCCTTGGCTATTTTTAAACTTGGGCTTTCCATTCCCGAAGCTTATTTTTGGTCGGTCCTTGGCAACAGCTTGGTTGGTGTCTTAATCGTTGTTTTGATTGAACCAATTTCTAAACTCCTCCGAAAACTTTCCATCTTTGAGAAGTTCTTCGATTGGTTATTTGAAAGAACGCGACGAAAGCATTCAAAAAAGTTCGAAAAATATCAAGCTTTAGCTTTATTTCTCTTCGTGGCCATTCCTCTCCCGATGACCGGAGCCTGGAGCGGAGCGGTGGCCGCTTTTGTTTTCGGGGTTAAAAAAAGAATCGCCATTCCCACCATTATCCTTGGCGTCTTAGCTGCCGGACTAATTGTCACCCTTATTTCCACCGGGGTAATTCAACTAAACGGTTTTCTAAGTACTCTCTTTGCCTCAAACAACCATTCTTAATTTTTTTCAAGCTCTGAGGTTGAATTCAAACCCCCAAGTGTGGTAAAATCACTTTAGTTAAAAATGCAAAATTGAAGTTGGAAGTTAAAACTTTAACTTTTCATTTTGCATTTTTAATTTTTAATTGTCTTTGGGCCCGTAGCTTAACTCCGATTAAATCGGGGTCAACGGTAGAGAGTAAAGATTTGGCTTAGCGTCTAATAAGGAAGGCGAAAGATGTGTTGGGCTTACATCTTGCAAAACAAAGAAACAGGTAGATTTTACGTAGGATCAACAAATAACCTGGAAAGACGTTTAAACCAACATAAGCGCAGTTATACAAGAACAACAAGAGTTTTAGAAACAACAGAATTAGTTTATAAAGAAGAATTTGATAACATAGATAAAGCAAGGCTTAGAGAAAGACAAATTAAATTATATAAAGGTGCCAAATATATTAAGTGGCTGATTTCTGGGCCCGTAGCTCAACGGTAGAGCGACAGCCTTTTAAGCTGTGCGTTGAAGGTTCGAATCCTTCCGGGCTCACCAATTCTACGCAAGGTCTACACTCTACACACACCCGGTGTGGGATAGCTAGACACGTGAGATAAGTAATTAAAGAATTGAAGTTCTTAACTGTTGCCTCAACGTCCTATAGTTACAATTTCTCTAGTTTTATGGTATAATTCAAGACTACTTTAACTTCATTGCTGAAGTAAAAAATATGTAGGAGGGGATCACTGATGAGTCAGATGACCCAACAAGAGGCGACGACTGGCCAAATCACCAAGCTGGGAGTGAGGGTTTTGGAGGCCATTCCGACAATCGGTTTGACCAAAGATCAGGCCCAACTCCACATCGAGAGAGACGTCTTGACCAAAGTAGTTGAAATCGTTCTTCAAGGGCATCCTGATGCCGTGAATCTCGTCAAGCTTCAAGAAATGGTCGGTTCTTACCTTCCCTTCAGGGAAGAAGAGCTTGACGATTCCGAGTTTGGTTATCCGGAAGGCTTTCCGAAGAAGACCTGGAGGGAACGACTGTACATCATCCAGCAAAATTTCGGTGGCCTCAACACCTCCGGGATCGAGGGCTTCATCGAGAAACTGGTTCAACGAGGGTTAGACGAATGGGTTGACGATTTGACCGATCCTTTCGTTATTCCCGACTGGCAAGCCATCGGCGAAACTTACGTCGAGGCAACAGTGAAAGCCTGGGACAGGCTAGCAGAAAGTTTAGTCTACAAAGGCCGGTTCTACAACTATCGCCAAAGGCTTACCCAAGACCGGATCAAGCTGGTCTACACTAATCTCTACCATCAGTTGAGCAGGGAATGGGGTTACCAGTTGAAGGGAATTCCCACCGCGGCCGCCCACGACCGATTGAGGGAACTAAGGCCAACACCCGTAACGGTTTGGCCGGTCTTCGCTCAAACGGGACTTCGTCACCGAGGCAGAAGCGTCCGAAGAGCTCACGTTTGCTTTAGTGATACCGAGTGGGGTCTGGGTCCCTTCGAGGTAGCCTGCATTCTCCTAACGGACGGAGAGGATAGGCTGACGGCTTATGAGCACTTGGGAATAGACTTGCCTGGGGCTTTCTACATACCGGAGGCTGATCACGCGTTCGACAGGGCATTCTGCTTCAGATTCAACGGCGACTTGTTTGAGTACGACGGCCACTGGCTTGACTATCCCCGTCAGAAGTTTGGTTCGGCTTCGGCCTCTCTGCGGTAGCCTTCAACGAGCCCTTTTTCGCTTCTCAAAAGCGGCTAAGGGCTCTTTTTCTTTTCAACTTTCCTTGCGTAACCAATTGATTAGAAATTTGAATTTAAAACTGGAAAAACTGACAATTTAAGTTACACATTCTCTTTATTTCTCAATTCGAAGTAGAGGTTACTAAGAACTAAATAAAACACTCCCAAACCAAAAAGGAGAACGAAAAAATTAACTATAACCCCCAGGAAAGGAATCAGGGAGAGTAGATAGTAAATAAGTAAACCGACGAGAAGAGGATAGAAGCCAAGTCCTTCTTTCCCAAAACGCCGAAAAATCACCGATCCCAGCCAAAGAGCGACAAAAATCTTTGCCAAATATAAAAGAATAAAATAAATGGCTAATAGGATCAAGGCTAGAGGTATTCCAACGATGGTAATTATCAGAGCAACCGCCAAGATTGGCGTCAAGATTAAAATCAGCAGGCCTACCCCAAGAGACTTTAACGGTTCCTGAGATAGCTTGGCAATAAAGGATTGACTAAGTTTTGGAAACAGCCTGATTAATAATAGGCCAACGACCAATGCGGCAAGAAAGCTAATAAATTTTAGGAATAAATTTACCCCGACAAAGAATTGAAAGGCTTCCTCGGGGGTAAGCCCCAAAAATCCTGGTAAATCTCTTTCAACCCGATTGCCATGAATTTGCGCGTTTTCATCCACCGAAAGATTGGTCTCCGAAGCGTAGACAAAGTCTCCGTCCACCACCGCATTTTGAGTCAATCTGACCGTTCCAGCCGCCGTTTCGAGGTCACCCCTTACCTCATCTGAGACGGTTAGATCACCCGCGGCGATCTGGACGCTACCCGCAATCGGAGCGGCCAAAACAATATTTCCCGCGGCCCCGACAATTCCCCCGCCAAGAGTCGCCCCTTGTCCAATTTCAACATCCCCACCTCCCACGGTCAAATTCTGCCCAATTACCCCGTCAACATTGACTCGGCCCCCAGCGATCCGAGCATCTTGAGAGATATTACCGGTAATATTAACTACCCCTCCAACTGCCAGCAAGTCGCCGTTAATTGTCCCTTCAACTGAGATATCCCCACCTAAAAGATAAGTGTCTCCGTTGATCGTTCCTTGAATTCGAATTGTGTCTCCAGAGGCTAAATAAGTACGGTTTATTATCTCATCCTCAGATACAATAACCGTACTCTGGTTCTTCGAAGGTTGATTTTCTTGAGCAATAATAACACTTGCAGAGCGAAAAAGGAGAAGGGTCGTTGCGGTGACAGAAAAAATAAGGAATTTCACTAGTTTTGATTTTGCTAATAACGTCTTTCGCGGAAACGGCCTTCCCGGGGTGACCGTTCTTCCTTCGGCCGGGCGATAGAGACGTTAATCGTTCGGTTATCCATTTCCTTGCCATTCAGATCTTTGATGGCTCTTTGGGCTTCCTCGTCACTATCCAGCTCGACAAAACCAAAGCCCTTACTTTTCCCGGAAAACTTATCAACGATTACAGAGGCTGACTGGACTCGGCCATACTTAGAGAATAAATCAGCTAATTCCCTATCAGAAATGTGATAAGGCAAATTTCCCACATACAATTTAACCATTAAAACACCTCCTTTGGGATAGCTTAACGATTTAATGGTCACTAGTAAATAACTAAGAAGGGTTCTGATTGGCCTATTTTTTGGCTTTGGCTCTGGCGGAAGCGGCAAGTAGCTTTTTTCTCAAGCGCAAACTTTTTGGGGTAACTTCTAATAGCTCATCGTCTTCCAAAAAATCCAAGCATTGCTCCAAGCTAAAGATAGTTGGAGGGGTGAGTATCACCGCGATATCGGCCGTTGAGGAACGAACATTGGTTTGCTTCTTTTCCTTGGTCACGTTAATTTCGATATCATCTTCTCTCGAATTTTGGCCGATAATCATTCCTTCATAGACGGACGTTTGAGGAGGAATGAAAGTTATCCCTCGGCCCTGAGCAATATTTAAGCCGTAGGTGACCGCCTTCCCAGACTCAGAAGCGATCAAAACGCCGTTTCTAAGTTTTGGAATGATCGTTCCCAAAGGGACAAAGCGGAGAAAAATTGAATTTAACACCGCGGTTCCCCGGGAAAGGGTCAACAGTTGGTTGCGTAAACCTAAAAGGCCTCGAGTTGTGATCTCAAAGACCAAACGCACGCTTCCGTCCGAATTTTCCCCTTGCGAAATCAGAACTCCTCGGCGGCGGCCGACTTCGCTGTTTATCACTCCGACATAATCCGGGGCGGCATCCACCGTCAACTCTTCCAGCGGCTCACACACCTGCCCTTCGATTTCTTTCGTAATCACTTGGGGCTTACTCACTTGAAGCTCGAAATCTTCCCGTCGCATCGTTTCAATAAAGACGGAAAGATGAAGTTCTCCGCGTCCGGATAAATTAAATTCTCCACTTTGACCAATTGTTAATCTTAAAGAAACATTCGTTTCCAACTCCTGCTTTATCCGGTCAAGAATTTGCCGACTGGTGCAAAACTTCCCTTCCCTTCCGGCAAATGGAGAAGTGTTTGCCGAGATAGTCATTTTTAAAGTCGGCTCGCTGATGCTCAAACTTGGTAAGGCTTCCGGATTAGTGCTGTCAGCAATCGTGTTGCCAATTCCAACGTTTTTCATCCCAGTAATGGCCACAATATCGCCAGCCTGAGCGGATTCTACTTCCAAACGTTTTAAACCCTGGCTGACAAAAACCCTCTCCACTTTTCCAGTATCCACTACTTGATCGTTTTGGATTAAGGCAACCGCCAGGCCTGGTTTGGCTGTTCCCCGACGAATTCGGCCAATGGCGTATTTTCCTTGAAAACTATCCCAGTCAAGAGAAGTTACAAGCATCTGAAAATGATGTTCTGATTCAACTAAGGGTGGGGGAACGTGCTTTAGAATCGCTTCAAAAAGAGGGGTTAAATCTGACGGGGCGTGATAATCTGCAGGTCTTTCCTCCCAGGATTTCCCTTCTTTACCAATAGCGTAATAGATTGGAAAATCTAGTTGAGAGTCGTTGGTCGCCAATTCTAAAAACAACTCATAAGTTTTCTCAATTACCTCACTTATCCGGGCGTCGCGCTTATCAATTTTATTAATCACCACAATTGGCTTTAGCCCGATTTCAAGAGCTTTTTTTAAAACGAATTTCGTTTGAGGCATCGGCCCTTCTTGGGCGTCAACTACCAGTATTGCCCCATCCGCCATGTTTAAAGTTCTTTCCACCTCGCCGCTGAAATCGGCGTGCCCCGGGGTATCAATGATATTAATTTTTGTCCCTTGATAGTTTATCGCCGTGTTCTTGGCCAATATGGTAATTCCCCGTTCACGTTCCTGAGCATTAGAGTCCATAATCAAGTTTTGACTCATCGCCGCCTCATTATCCCGAAAAGTTTTTGACTGTTTCAGCAAGCCGTCAACCAAGGTTGTTTTACCATGATCAACGTGGGCGATGATGGCGATATTTCTGATATTATTCATAGATTATCTTCCTTTTCAAACTTTTTAACTTTAGCCTTTTTTCCCGGTTTTGTCAACCTTAACAAGCAAGTAATGTTTTAATTGTTGCCAAAGCTTCAAAGATTGTGGTATAGATTCACCAACCATTCACAAAGAAAGGAAGAAGGAGTTGGGAAAAAAACAATGGGTTGCTCTACTGCTTATAGGGCTTCTTGCCTTAAGCGGTTGCTTTAGCGAACCTAAACACACGTTCCTTGGTGGAAAAGTGGATGTCCAGTATAAAAAAGTTCCTCCTGAGCCGGGAGGGCTCAATTTCCTGGTCTTTACCTTCCATGAAAAAGGAGATTTTGAGATCTCTTTCTCTTTGACAGAGGAAGTTCCGTTTCTCCCAAAAGAAAGGGTTGCGGAAAGAGAACAGAAACTCCCTTCAAGTCGTTCTGTTCTCGTCGAGGAAGTGCCAAAAACAGAGGAAATTTTGCTTGAGCAAGTTCCTCTTGGTTTGGTCGTAACTATCAAAAGAGGCGAGGCTTCCGAATCCTTTACCTTCTCTGACGCCTGGGGAGGATAAAGCGAAAACAATTCAGCGTCAGTAAAGCCACTTAACTATCCGCTAAGTGGCTTTTTCTTATCCCCAGGAATACCCTTTTGACAAACGTAGGAAAAATTGTATAAAATATCACGAGTTTAGCATCAAAGGATCAAGCCTATGATAAATTCCGTATTATTAGTCGTCAAACACTTGATGTTTGCCGGAACCGAAAGATATACCATAAATTTAGCTAACGCCTTAGTCGAAAAAGGGGTTCAGGTAACTTTAGTAAGTTCGGGCGGGCCTTATGAGCCGTACATCTCAAAGAAGATAAAGTTATATTTTGCTCCTATTGACGCCAGGAATGATCAAAATAGAGAAGTCGCCGAAAACATTATTTTGCAAGTGGCCCAGATCTGCAAACCTCAGCTAATTCACTCTCAATGCCGCAACTCTCTTATTTGTTCTCAGCGGGCGAGAAACACCTTAAAAATCCCCGCTCTTAGTGTTGAACACCTTGCCTATAAAGAAAATGAATTTCCGTTCGTTTCCTCAGAACTAATCAAATACGCGGATAAAGTCATTACGATCACTCCAAATATTGCCAAAAATCTCATAAAGTATGGTGTGGATAAGTCAAAAATAAAAATTATTTACAACGGCCTTAACTTAAATGAATTTCCCAATATCACTAAGTCTCAAAAAGTCAAAGCCAGAAAGCAATTTAATTTAAAAGAAACCGACAAAGTGGTGTTATGTCTCTCACGAATCGTTCCGGAAAAGGGGTTGGATAAACTAGTTGAGGCCTCTTCGATAATTGCCTCAAGAGTTGAAAACTTCAAAGTTCTCATTGCCGGCGACGATGAAGGCTGCGGAACCAAACAAAAACTACAAAATCAAATTGAAAGTTTAAAACTCAGCCATGTTGTGTCTCTTTTTCCTGCCACCCACAATATACGCTTATTCCACAGCGCGGCCGACATTTTCTGCCACCCTCCGATTAGTCGAGGAATGTCTGTCATGGAGGCTATGGCCTCAAGACTACCCATTGTTGCTCAAAAAGCCCTTGGTGAACCCACCGTTGTTTTAAATAACCTCAACGGCTTGCTTCTTGAAAAGCTTACGAGAGAAGACCTGGCCGACAAACTAATCTTTCTCTTACAAAATCCTCGGTTAGCCGTAACGATGGGAAAATCAGGCTATCAAAGAATTAAAGAAGTCTTTAACCTTGAAAAAACATTAGACGAAACTCTAAAAACCTACGAAGAATTGGTTTCTTCCGTTAAATTAGCTTAATTATCTACCGGCACTTTTTTCAAACTAGATTTCAGGGGGAGGGGAGAGAACTTCTCAGATTTTGATAAATATACAGTTTGCGTCGGGTAAGCCATGGAAATTCCTTCCCCTTCAAAGGTCTCCTTAATCGCCAAATGAATTTCCTGATGGATATCCATGTAACGATTGTAGTCACCCGAGCCAACGTAATAAACAACCTCAAAAGTTAGAGCAGAATCATCAAATTTATAAAAATGAGCCCGATCGAAGCGGGTATCTTTAATACTTTCTATTATCTTTGTCACCATTTCCGGAAGCCTCCTTAACTTATCGGAGGACGTTTCATAAGTTACCCCAAACGAAAACACCACCCGCCTCTCCTGCATTTTTTTAAAATTTTGTATTCTGGCCGAGGTTAGTTCTTGATTCGAAATCACAATCTCTTCGCCTTGCAAAGCCCTAATTCGAGTCGTTTTAATCCCGACTTTCTCAACTACCCCCATACTGTCACCAACGATAATAAAATCTCCCGCAACAAAAGGTTTATCAAAATAAATGGCAAAAGAACTAAACAAATCCCCCAAAACGTTTTGCAGGGCCAAGGCCACAGCCACTCCGCCAATGCCTAAACCGGCCACCAAAGAAGTGACATTCACCCCCAGGTTCGAAAGGATAAACAAAGCTCCAATAGACCAGAGAACCCCTTTGGCAACACGACTAATCGTTTTCATCGCTTCCCTTGTTCCTATCTCTTCTTCCTTGCCAAGGCTTATACGAACAACATAGTCAACCATCACTTGAGCGGCAAGAATCACTTGATAAACGACCCAAATGATTAAAATTGTGTCAGTTACCTTTTGAATCCCAGCGTCGAGGTTTAAAAGCTTCAAAGAGAGGTAAAAAGCCAAAAATAGATAAAAGGGCGGCTTTAGAGTTTGGATAATTTTTAACAAGGTATCATCAATATCCGTTTTTGTCTTTTGCGCTAAATTTTTTAAGCGAGATAAAACTAGAAACTGAAGGATTTTAAACAGGAGAAGAAAAAAGATAAAGCTAAGCAAGGCTGTTCCCAGATCGGTTAATGAATTTCCAAATAATTCTAATTGATTCAAACCCATTTCTCCAGATAAACTGTCTACAACTTGTAATTTTGAGTATTTTAACTCTTTAGCATACTTTCGTCAAGCCATTTGAAGTCTGGAATTTTTTAACTCACCAAGTAATTGGGCTAAATCAACGGATTTGCAAGCGACCAATCTATCAGCCGCGCCGTAATAAATGTAAAGCCGCTCGTCTCTTATCAGCGCCCCAGTCGGAAAAACCACCCCTTTGATATCCTGGCCCACGTGGCTAAACCCAATATTTACTTCCCAAATTTCCTGAGGAGAAAATAAAGGGTAGGGCAAACGGCCCAGAACTTTCGTCGGATCCTCTAGGTCCAGCAAGGCGGCGGCAGCGTGGTAAACTTTTCCTTCATCACTGTCTTCGACCGCATGATAGATTAAAAGCCAACCTTCTTGGGTTTCTATCGGCGGACAGCCTCCGCCAATATTTCGACTTTCAAACCGATATTCCGGATCTAAAACGACGTAACGGTTTAGGTGCTTCAAATAATCCCGCCAATACTGGTCCGTCAATCTATTAAAATCGCTAAAATAGATAACCTGAATCCCGGGCAGTATCCGGTGCAGTAAGGCAAATTTATTATTAAATTTTTTGGGAAACAAATAGGCGTCTTTTTCCCAGAGCAGCACGTCTTGGCCAACCACCTCTTTAAAATGAGACTCAAATAAACGGTATTTTTCCCTTACCCGAGACTGCCGGAAAATATCCTCCGCCTCATCGTAAGTAATTGAAGGAGTTATCAAACCCTTTTTTTCAAACTTTTCCAAATCTTTGCTAACCGCGTAAGCGACCCTTGAATTCTTGCCGTCGTAAGCGGTGTAAAACATGTAGTAATCACCGTCAAGGCTGACAATCCTCGGATCTTCCACACCTCCTTTTTCATACTCATACTCAGGGACGATCACCGGATTGGCAAACCGTTCAATCACTTCGTTATTCTTCAGACGACAATAACCAATGGTGGAACGGCCTTTTACCCCAATCGCCCGGTAAAACATGTGGACTACGCCATCTTTTTCCAGGCAGCCAGGATTTAAAACCGCTCCAATCTCGAAATTGCGGCTGGTTCTTTCCAAAATAATTCCTTCACTTCTGAAATCGATCATATTCTTAATTAAACCCTAGCCACTCTCATTTCACAAGAAATGAGGAAGCGAATGAAATAATTATACCACACTTTCAGGAGGTTGTTTTCTACTTTTTTCCCCTCCTTACGGCCGCTATTATTTTATTATGAATCGCGTCATTCCCAAAGTTGCTCTAGGCATCTGCGCGCATCCCGACGATCTTGATTTCGGAGCTTCAGGAACCGTGGCCAAATGGTCTTCAGAAGGTTCGATCGTCTACTATTTGATCGTTACCGATGGTTCAAAAGGTTCAAGCGATCCAAAAATGACACCAGAACGCCTTATTAAAATTAGAAAATCTGAACAAGTCAAGGCGGCTGAAATCTTAGGGGTTAAAGAAACTTATTTTCTGAACTATAAGGATTCGGAAGTGACCTACGATATGGAACTAAAGAAGGATCTCACCCGTTATATCAGAAAACTTCAACCCGACGCGGTGATCATGATTGATCCGACGATGATTTATTCTGTTTCCCGCGGTTTCATCAACCATCCCGATCACCGAGTCGTTGGACTGGCGGCCTTAGACAGCGTCTTTCCTCTAGCCCGAGACCGCCTAACTTTTCCGGATTTGCTAAATGAGGGCCTTGAACCTCATCGGGTTCGTTATCTTTATTTAATCAACTTTGACTATCACAATTACGTTGAAGATATCGGCCAAACGATCGAAAAGAAGCTTCAAGCGGTCCGCGCCCACCAGTCACAAGTCGAAGAAGATTTCATTCAGTTTCTTAAACAAATGTCGGCCACTTTGGGCCGAAAGGTAGGTTACTCTTTCGCCGAAACCTTTGTCAAAATCGATTTGCCTTGACACTTTCGCCTTTATTATGTTAGTATTGCCTGTCTCTCGAAAGGAAGAAAGATCGGTAAGGAGGGGAGGATGATTCCAAACGTCATGGCAGCCGACCCCAAAGCAGAGTTTCGCCAAGTCAGGCGCGGTCAATTCGAGTGTAATAACTGCGGCCAACCGCCAGTGACCGTCCTGGAAAAGCTCGGAGGAAAAGTCCTGATGCTTTGCTTAGGATGCCACAAAAAACACCCCGCACTGAACGGCGAGGATCTAAACCAACGGATCGTTTACTACGAGTTTTCTTAAACGAAAATGGTTGGTAACGTTTCAAAGGAGTCTACTATCATAGGCTCCTTTTTCTTTTACCCAACCAACACCCTCTTGACATACTCCTAGTAGCTTGCTAAAGTAATTTCAACATAACATGACAGTGAAATTTTAGAGTACGCCGTTATGAGAAAGCAAAATATGAAAGATAACAACCTCCAAATTACCTTTCTTACCAAGATTATTCTTGGTAAGTTCTCATGCTCGGGGAGGTTTGAACTTAGGTAGAACCAAAACAGAAATGAACCAGACCTCCTCAAAAGGGAGGTCTTTTTCGTTTCACGAGAGAAATCCCACATCATCAACAAGGAGGGACGATCAGTGGTTATCAAAAACGATGAGATCAGCGATCTGATCGAGCGGGTGCAATCAACCTTCGGAGTTAAAGACTTAGCTCCGGATGTTGACGAGGTTGTGGAAGTGTCTTGGCGCGACACCCTCATCAACCTAAAAGCAACTAAAGGCCTCTTCGGTAATTACCAACTTAAGGAAACCGAGGATGGTTATCAGATCAGTCTTGAAGAAGTTCCCTTTGGCGACCGTATTCTCGACGGCTTCAACCTGGGAGTCGACTTTAGTGAGTCTATTCCGAGAGGGGAGTCTAATATCCTCGCTATCCTGACTCAAATGTTTCTTGATCGGCTCGAGTCGAACCTTCAAAGATTAGCCAACGAAAGCCTGCGCCAAGCCCGCCAGAATTATTGGCGTTATGGCTTTAGCGGCACCTAAAACACCTTATCGGCGAGGAAGATCTCCTGTCAAATCTCGTTGGGGAGTAATATTATCAATTACTCCCCACCTTAATCTTGGTTATTTCCTTAGCCTGACCAATTTCGCCTCCGCCTCGGCGACCACTTCCCGGGTTTTATCAATCACGTCTGGGGAAACCGAAACCGAAGTCACCCCCCAGTGAACCAACTTTTCCGTTAGCTCGGGGTAAACCGAGGGAGCCTGGCCGCAGATCGAAACTAAAGCCCCTCTTTTTCGGCAAGTGGTAATCAGCTTCTCCAAACTCCAAAGCACCGCCTCGTCTAACTCATTATACTCACTGGCTACCTTGGCATTGTCTCGATCAACGCCCAACATTAGCATGGTTAGATCATTTGAGCCGATAGAAACTCCGTCAATCCCTAAATCCAAAAATTTGTCAATCAAAATAACGTTTGAGGGAATTTCGGCCATCATCAAAAGCTTAAAGGTGGGAGAGCGGTGTAAACCGGAAGAGGAGACAAGCTTTTTCACTTCGGCCATTTCCTTTAAAGTTCGAACAAAAGGGATCATTAACCAAAGATTCCGAAACTCATACTGATTTCTTACTTTCTTTATCGCCTCCAACTCCAAATTAAACACTTGCGGATCAGAGATGTAGCGATAACAACCTCGATAACCGATCAAAGGGTTGGGCTCGTCCGCTTCATACTTTGCCCCGCCAATCAAATTTTTATACTCATTTGATTTAAAGTCGGTCGCCCGATAAATCACTGGCCGAGGCTCAAACGCTTGGCAGAAGGTCTTTAACCTTTCCGAGAGTTTGTCAACGAAAACAGATGGCTTTTTTTCTTCAATTAGTTTCCTCGGGTGAATGCCAATTTCGGCGATCATAAACTCAGCTCGAAGAAGTCCAACGCCATCGACATTTTTCCTCGCCACTTCGGCCGCTAATTCCGGTTCGCCTAAATTAACGTAAACCTTCGTCGCCGTCTTTACCGCCGAACGAACTAAGGGACGGATCAAACCACCTACCTCCGGGGAAACCTGAGGATAAGTCGCCCCGCTATGGAATGCCCCCTGATAAACCTTGCCTTCCGAAGCGTAAACGGTAATGACCAGATCGTTTTTAAGCACTTTAGTCGCTTCGTTTGTTCCCACCACACAAGGGATACCCAATTCTCGGCTGACAATGGCTGCATGACAGGTCCTTCCACCCTTGTCGGTCACAATCGCCGCCGCTCTCTTCATCGCCGGCACAAAATCCGGGGTGGTCATCTCCGTAACTAGTATTTCGCCTTTCTTAACCTTATCGATTTCCTTCGGGGAATGAATCACCCGAACCATTCCCTGAGAAATTCCTGGAGAAGCGGGGGAGCCAGTCAAAAGAAGTTTCAAACCTTTAACCGATTCTTGTATCAAAGATTTGGTTGATTCTTCGCTCTTTTCGGTGTTAGTCGTAGTCACTGGCCGGGTCTGAACGATGAAGAGCTGGCCGTCCTGATAAGCCCATTCAATATCTTGCGGAAAAAGATAGTGATCCTCGATCCTTTTCCCCATTTTGGCCAAAGCAATGATTTTTTGATTGCTTATCTTCTGCTTGGCTTGGTAAGCCTTTGAAACAGGAATAGTCTTTGTTTCCCGGCCTACTTTGATCATCTGTTTCGTCTGGTTCCCAATCTGTTTCACCGCCAATTCAAAACCGCTTTTTTCAACTTCAAAGTGATCCGGATTAACTGCTCCTCCAACAATCAGTTCTCCTAAACCATATATCGCCTCGACAATAATTTTCTTTTTATCGTTAGTCACCGGATCGATCGTGAACATAATCCCGGAGACGTCAGACTGAACCATTTGCTGAACAGGAACGGCGATTCCCACCTTAAAGTGGTCAAACCCTTTTTCCAAACGATAAAAAACGGCCCTCGGTTCAAAAAGCGAAGCCCAACATCCCTGGACCGCTTTCATCACCTCGTCTTCCCCAATTATATTTAGATAAGTTCTTTGCTGGCCGGCAAACGAAGCGGTGGGGAGGTCTTCCGCGGTGGCCGAAGAGCGCACCGCCACGTAAATTTCTTTCTTCCCGCTCAATTTTTGATAAGCTTTCCGAATGTCCTCGGCAATATCCAAAGGCATTTTTTCCCTGGAGATTAGTTTTTTAACTAACTCCGCCGCTTCCGTCAAAGCTTGGGTATCTTCCGCTTTGATTCCTTTCAGAGCCTCCTTTATTTTTGCCCTTAATTTTGTTTCTTCGAGAAACTGATAGTATGCTTGAGAGGTAACAATAAAGCCAGAAGGAACCGGAATTCCAATTTTAGTCATCTCGCCGAGATTGGCCCCCTTTCCGCCAACCAAAGCTAAATCCTCGTGATCGACTTCTTTAAACCAAACAACATTTTTTACCATGGGCAGAACTCCTAGAAAATCAAATATCAAATACTTAATTTAGTTTGATCAGTTCTATCTTCTCTCTCACCACCATTTTCACCGCTTCGATTACCCGATCCAAAAATTTATATGGAACAATTTCTTCTGGATTTTCGCTTAAAACTTTTCTTAAAGTTTCCGTGTAAGCTTGGCGAAGGGGCGTATTAAAATTCACTTTCTTTACCCCAAACTTTAAAGACTCTTTAATCATTTCTAACGTCTGAGTTGACTCTCCGTGGAGAGCTATCGGTAAGTTTGTTTGCTGATGAACCTGCTTAATCGTTTCCAGGGACACGTAATTGTTTTTTTCCGGAGCCACTATGTCTACCCCGGTTTGACTGATAAACTCACTTATCTTTTGATAATCGTCCGTGTTCCCTTCAACAATCGCCCCGTTTCGGTGGGCTAGCAGAGCAACTTCTCGAATAAAATCCGTTTCTCCATCCGCCATCACCGAAGAGTAACCCACCGCTAAACACTCGTTAATCACTTTCATATCTTTTCCATGATCTAAATGAAGCGAGACCGGAACCGTGACCGCCTCAGCCAAGGATTTAACTATTGAATAAACGTGGCCTGCCCCCATGAAGCGAGTTTCATTTTCCGAAGTCTGGATAATCACCGGCTGATTAGCCTCAGCCGCGGCTAAAGTGATCGCTTTCGCCGCTTCAAAAGTGGAGATATTAAACGCCGGCACTACCCCCGGCAAATTAAATATTTCTTGGCTCTTAACAAACATCTTGGATAAATTATACCTTTTTAAAACGAGGTTGTTAACCCCCTGATTGAGAACTTTCTTTTTTGCCCCCAATGATCATGCTTAAGAATATTAAACCCCAACCAAGCAAATACAAAATAATCGGAATAATTTCTGAGATAAACAAGTCAAGATAATGCCTGGCCCGAACGTGATTTCCCTCTCCAACAATGGATTGAATAGTCTGATTTCGAAAAGGTTCGATAATATGCTTATCGTACTCATAGTTAAAAGCCAAGATCAAAAAGCCAAACAAAAGGAGGAGGTGAAAACGATTAGGTCGAATAAAAGAAAGAACGCCAGCTAACACCGCCCCAGCCGTGTAGGCGATAACGATTTGATTGTGGGTAAAGATCAGATACAAAGATTGGATAATATTTTCTTTTAAATCAGGCGGCAGAGATTGCATGCTTGAACTATTTTACCATCTAATTAAAAACCAATCAATTTCCCCTCCGCCTTTAAGGTCTTTACCGGAGGGGAAATTGAATTGATCAACATTTTTCATTTCTTACTGGTAATTTCTTCTCTAACTGTCTTAAGAAGGTCTTGAGCCACTTCTTTACCCCCAAGCCCGAAGGCTAAACCCCCGGCTAAGGCTAACATCGCCACAAAACCGGTGAAAAGAATCTCAATTAATCTTGGGGCAATCCCTAACTGGTTCAAAGCAACCAAAAGGGCGAAGATCAGAATTGACCACCGCGCAATCTGGCCTAAAGCTCTGGCGACAGTAGAACCCAGTCCCGTCGCCGCGGCCAAGACGAAATCTTTGGTGAACTGGGCAAATACCGCCCCCACCATCAGGATAATCACCGCCACAACTACATTCGGAAGATACAGTAGAAGGTTATTTATCAGTTGGCTAACTTGCGTCAAACCCAAAGCCTCGACAGCCGGCACCAAGAAAATTAAAATGATAAACCACTTAACGATTTCACTTAAAAGTTTGGTCGCCGTGAGATTCGGGTCTGTCTTCTTTAGGGTTTGGGGAATACCGGTCTTGCCAAGCAAGGATTCAAAACCAACCACATCAAAAACTCTGATAAGGGCATTCTTAACCACTACGGCCAAAATAACCCCGATGATGAAGATAACGATCGCCGCCAAAAGATTTGGGAGAAAAGCCGCCGTCTCGTTCAAAGCGCTCACTACCGCTTCGGTAACCGCCGTTGAAAAGTCTGTCATCAACTTCACCCCCTTTCTAAGATTAGATATCTTTAAATTGGGAGCTTTCAATCATTTGAATTACTCTAGCATCCTAGAGTATTATTGTCAATACTTTGTCCTGGATCAGTACTTTTGAGACAATCCTCCTTTTAAGTAACACTGATAAGGTGACTGGTATTTAAGTGATTGGTGCGGTCTAACATTATTGTA
>JAGVAV010000021.1 GCA_020060105.1 Candidatus Woesebacteria bacterium
TAACTCATGGTAGGTGTCCTTTCTTTAAGTGCTAACAACTTAAGTTTGACACCTACCTTTTTAGTTAGCAATTGTTGCGAAGGTATTGAACCATTGCGAATGTGACTTATAGTCCTTGACAAACGGTCGATTGTATGATATAATTGAGTACATAATTGTTAAATTATGCTCAATTACGCCGCTCTTAAGCGACAGCGCAAAAGGAAGACATAATTGAGAACATTAAAAGTAAAAACCGGAGAGAGGCAAAAGCGGCGAGCTTTTGGAAAGAATTACCCTATCGATTCTCTCTAGAAGCTAGCCGCTTTTTCATTTTCTGCTCTTTAAAATACACCCTTTCTTGGAGGAAGTAAGCCCTTCTTGGTTTTAAGAAAGGTCCACTTCCTCCAACCCATTAAGGACAAAGAGCCTGAGGGTCTGAAAGGGAGGAAACCATGGCGGTCCAACGATATCAGAGGCGTTTTGGACACCAGGCCGAGGAGTGGGTGATTGACCTGCTTCAGAAGTCTGGCGTCAAAGTTATTGCTTCTGGTGAAAGTAATGACGTGATTAGTAAGATTGACTTTTGGGCTCAAGACCCAGAATCAAATCGGTGGCTTCCATTCCAGTTCACCGTTGACAAGATGGCGGCTTTCGGGGCCAAGGGGCTGGACGCCCTCAAAAGGGGTGTTTTGATTTCTTGGTTGCCTGATTGCGAACTTGAAGAGTGGGCGATGAGTAGGAATGTGAGGCATGGGGAAGAGCTAACGGAGAAATTTTGGTCCCAAGCTCATCGGCTGATGAGTTCTTTCTCCGGGTTTCAACCACAGCAGCTTATCTGGAACTGATGTGGTTGCCTTCACCACAGACTTGGATTGGGAAAGAAGACGAGTTAAGGAGAGAGAAATAGATAGCTTCAATTTTCTCTCTCTTTCCTTATAATATCCGTAGCCTTCTTGCTTCCTTAAGCACATCTCTGTTTTAAAGAGGTTTGTTTAAGAGAGAGCATAAGTCAAAATAATTTGTGCTCTTTGAACATTAATAGATTAAGTAAGTGAAAGACCTCCAGAAAAATTTATGGGTACCGCTTCAGTTAATTTTTAACCGTTGATTGAAGGGTGCCCGTAAATAAAAGGAGGGAAAAACGAGATCGGTGCTATCGGACCGTTTTTTTGCTCGGTTTCTGATCGCGATTATCTTAACCGTGATCATCTTCGTCCTTAGCATTTTTTGGCTTTCGTCAAAAAGTGCCGTCGCGACCCCCAATCAATTCCTCCTCGTTCACGAGGAGAGAACTACCGTGGGCCCGATCTACATCTTAAAGCACGCACCTACAGGCGAGTGCTTTTTGCACACCTATCGCGGGGGCCTAACCTGGACTCTCAAGGAGATGTGTCAGTAAGGAAAAAGTAGTATTACCAGGCGGAAGTTTTGTTAGCGAAAGCGGCAAGATTTCCCCTGGTTATCTCTTAAGTTTTAGAACCTTAAAAAAGAAAGGAGGAGAGAAATCCTTGATTTTGTGAGAAGCGCTTTGGTTAACTGATGAAGTTGATCAAAGGCTTCTCGCAAGAGAGCAAAAATTTGGCCAACGGCAGGAGGGAGCATGTTCGACAACTTTTGGGTCTTCATGGCTATTATCGCTATTGTGGTGTTTGCGGTGATGGCCGTCCGGCCCATCCTGGACTTCCAGGGACGGAAGAAGTTCACTAAGATCTTTGGCGTCGACCCCACCAATGACAGCAGCACGCTTTGGCCATGGGTTGATCGGTGCGTAGAATTGGAGATGTTAAAACTCTATAGAACGTGGGACGAAGTAGCTAAAACTCTTAACAATCACAATGCGAGCGCCCAGGGGGCAGATTATGAGGAGGTGGCAGAGGGCCTCGCTCGGGCCAAGGAGCTAAGCCAGTTGGCTAAGACCGCGGAGAAAACTGCTCGTGAAGCGGTGAGACTCGCTTACCGCTTTCAGGGAATCAATCCTATTGAGAAAGCCGGTTTGGTCTGGCTCCTTCCTATCAAGATCCAGATGCATTTGAAGGAGAATAACGCCCAGGCCAACTAAAGCCAAGAACGGGGGGGGGGACAGCAGCGCTTAAGAGTGAAAAAGAGTAACTCTGAGCCAAATGCGCTCCACCAAGGGCCGCGAAAGGGCGGGACGTTATCGACACGGAAGTGTTTGAGATCGTCCTGCCCTCCTTTAAAGATAGGTTTTGATAAACGAGAATTTGCTGATATAATAGCCAGCAGATTTTCTTCTATCACGCTGCTTCACGTCGCAGGTTAGGTACAAACTAACTCTCACGTGAAGTGGATGAGCGTAATTGACTATCTCGAGCAGCGGGGTTTGGCTGATGGTCAGGTCTTTGCCGCAGTTTTCCCCGCAGTTTTCGAACTCCTGGAGAAGGTCGGCGCCCGGACCACGACGGACCCGGAGTGGGGACTTCTGGTTTGGGTGAAGGAGGAGTAGGATGAACCAATCGAAACAAAATCGGTCGCGGAAGTTTGACGACCGTGGCCAAAGACGACGGAAGATGGGGATGAGCGGGAGCGGAAAAAGGTTTTTTAGGTTGAGATTGAAAGAAAGGATATGCTAAACTAAAAACATGAACTGTCCCAATTGCCGGGCGGAAATGAACCTGGTCAAAACTCAGTCTCACTACGGCAGCCCCGTTCTGCTGGATCAGTGCCCCGAATGCGGGGGAATCTGGTTTGATCAAGCGGAACTTTACCGAGTGAGGTTGGACGAATCGGTAAATATTGAAATCGATAAGGAAGCTTTGACTAAAGAAAAGATCTTAAATACCCCCAGTCTTTTCTGCCCCCGGGATAGATCTCCCCTAAAAAGTTTTAAAGACCCCCATTTTCCGGAAGAGTTGATTGTGGAAAGCTGTTCTTCCTGCGGCGGTTTTTGGTTTAATCGAGGAGAATTTGAGAACTACCGGGATTATCGCCGGCAAAAGATTAATCAGCCAAGCGATGAGAAGTTAGAAGAAGAAGTTAGATTGATGTTGGAAGCTGAGGGGGTTGGGGGAAAGTATCAGACTTTGGCTAAACTTAGCCAGTTTCTCTTAACACCGCTTGATCGCACTACCTTAAAGCCGCTGGAAGGCCGGTATCAAAACCAAGCTCACCAAGCCGTTAATACTGTCTCCTTGATTATTAAGATCTTATTAGAATTGTTTTTGCGGCGATGATGATAAGGCTGCGATCTCAAAGGTTATTATCTTTTTCAGGAGAACGTCAAGGGGCAATTAGCTAGGCTTAATTAAACGACTTTAGCCTTATTTTTTGGAAGCAGGCTCTTATTCTCCTGAGGTTTGAATCTGTTTAACCCCCGGTGTTAGAATCTGGGAGTGTTTCTTGACGAGCAGAAAAAGCAGGCTGAGGCCGACGAGAAAAATAACCGGATAGTTGATGATTATTTTACCCGGATCGGCAGAGGCGTTGATGAAAGACGCCAGAAAATGAAAAGTTAAGAAAGAGACCGTGGCAAAATAGATGTCTCCCTGGCTGGCTAATCTTCGGCGGATGATCAGCCAGGAAAACAAGAGGATGACTCCTAAGTAGTTTTGTTGGCTGAGAATAATCAGAAGGATGGCCAGCAAGATTATCCCGATCTTTTCCCTTTGCCTGATCCCTGGACTTACCCTCTCAGAAGAAGATTTATGGATTAAAAAGCCGAAAAAGACAATCAGGGCGCTCCCGAGTAAGATCGAATCCGGATAGACAAAGGGAAGGAATTGAGCCATCAGGAAATAAAGAAGGCCTAGGTAAATCAGAGAAAAGGCGTAACCTCGAGGGGAAAGAAAAGGCTTCTTTTCCCCGGGAATAAGATAATTTACTAACAAATAGGGGAAGGTAATCGTAACCGCGCTGTGGCCGATGGCCAGTAAGAGCATTAATGAGAGGGGATTTTTGATATAAAAAGCTTCCTCCAGTATTCCGTAAATCAAGCCGACTAGGAAAATTTGCCAAAGGGAAAATCTTTTTCTTAAAATTAGGTCGAGGATCAGAGCGACTTGAACTAAGTAGTAGGAAAAAGAAAAAACGATCACTCCCCCGTCGATTTTTTCCAACGCCGTAGAGAAGGTGACGATCTCGGCCGAAAACCAGGCGAGGAGACCCATTAGCCATACCCACGGGGGAAAGATAATTGATTTTATACTTAGTTCTCTGATTTTCATCTGGTAAGCAAATTATATTAAAAACCTAAGCGCTTAAGCAAATTGCAAATTAAATTTTATAGGTGTATAATTCCGGCCAGAGAAGTCGGGAAGATCTTGAAGGAGGCAAGGAGAGAAATGACTGGGAAATGGTTTGTCATGTTTGCCGTAGGGTTAGCTCTGATTTTCGTTTCGGCGATTGGCGCGGACCTGGTCACGACGGAAAAAGAATGGGCTTTAGGAATCCGGTCTGTCCTGGTTCCGTTCACCCCTTTGTTCTACGTCGGCGCGTTAGTGGGATTTGGGGTGTTCGCTTTTTCCCTCTTCTGGGACTTAGGGATGGATAAGCCAGCCCGTATCTTGTTAGCATTTATGGCTATCCCCACTCTTTGGGCGTTGATTCTTTTGTTAGAATCTCTTGGAGTGCTCGCTGTTAGTGGCCACCACGTTTGGATAATTCCAGTGACGTTACTTACCATCGCAATTGGTTTTGGTCTTGCTTACCTTGCTCTCAAAGCGAAAAGTAAGAGAGAGGGATAAATCTGGGAGAGATTGGAAAGTTAAGGCGGTCTATCTCTGAGACAGTATCCTAAAAGAGGTTGCTGTCTCTTTTTTTACTAAAAATTTCTTAGATGTTTGGGTGGCTAATCATCGCCTTTTTCTCCCTGCTCTGGGGTAGTTTTAAATTTTATTGGCTGCCCCTTAAGGATTTGTCTTTGCCCTTCAACCACACCTTCTTGAAAAAGGGCATTGTGAGTGTTGACAGCATAAAGGCTCCTGCTGGCACTACCGCATTTAGCCACGGGCTTTGAACACCGATTGTCTGCAAATACGCCCCGATCGCGATGTAAGTAAAGACTGCTAGCAATCCCCGTCTCGTCCAACTTATTTCCCAGGCCTTATCCGACTTGACCTTTTGATTCCTTTCCTCAATTTTTTGAATTCTTTGTTCGAGATTTTCCATATTATTTTCCATTATACTTATCGCTCCAATAATCCATTCTTCTCGTAAGCTGTCTTTCATATCTCGAACTTCTTTTAAGGTGAACCATTTGGCCTCCAGAATTTCATCTTTTGGCCAATCAAGTTTCCCACCAACTATCTTCGCTTCAAAAGCGTGTTTTGGAGGTGTACTAGAATGTGCTTGGAAAATACCCAGCTTACGAAGTAGCTCTACGTCGTAACCGATCTCTTCCTTTGCCTCTCTCACTGCTGTATTCTCGATGGAATCACCTTCTTCAACTTTTCCCGCTGGAAAATTCCATAGACCATGAACTTTCGTCCCTGGACGATTTTCCTGCACAAGCAAATATTTGCCGTCTTGTTTAATAACTACTCCCGCAACTATATTTGTTTCGGCTAATTTCTGCATAACTTTATTTTACTACTACGCCCCGTGACATTTCTTATATTTGTAGGGTTTACCAGTTTTCGGGTCGATCGCCCCGCAGGGGCAAGGGTCGTTGCGCCCGACCTTGGCGGGGCTGGAAGAGGGGGGAACGCCTACTAGAGCAGGCTCGCGGCGGTTTTCTGATCCCAAATGCCGCCTCTCCTGGTTGAGCCACGATACCGCTTCTGGGACGCGGCTGGGTATACCTTGCCGCTGGCCGACTTCTTTTTCTTGGGGAACTTCACCAGAGGGAACCGGGGTGGCTTCAGGTTTAATTTCGGTGACTTGAATTGGCGAAGGTTGAGTCGGCTGAACCTGAACCTTATAAATCCGATGAACTATTTCGTAATCAATGTTGGCCATCAGTCTTTCGAAGAGATTAAAAGCTTCCGCTTTATACTCAACCAGAGGTTCACGATGACCGTAACCCCGCAAACCGATTCCTTGGCGGAGATCATCAATATTATCAAGGTGCTCCATCCACAAAGTGTCGATGACAGAGAGAGCGACGGCTCTTTCCAATTGTCTGGCTGTTTCGGGACCTAACTGGTTTTCTCTGGACTCATAAATCTCCTGAGCGATCTTCGTTAAGGTTTGGCTGATCTTTTCCGGATCGCCTAGACTTTGAATTTGCTTCAGCAGCTGCTTTTGGCTTTCTTCATCAAAAGGAATAATAGTGCGGAATTCATTAACCAAGGATTCATATTCCGGCTCGGTAAATCCTTCCGGGGCGTGTAAGGCAACTAGATTACTGATTTCTCGACTGACTTTTTCTAAAATCCTTTCTTTGAGCGTAGTGTTGGAAATAGAGGAGGATTCCTCTTGAGGCTCTGCCGTTTCTGTATTTGACGGGGTGTCGCTCGGAGAGGAGGTTTGGGGCTCGTTTAAAATCTGACGGCGTAAGCGATAAATAATTTCTCGTTGTTTGTTCATCACGTCGTCGTACTCGACTAAGTGTTTTCGGATGTCGAAGTTATGCCCCTCGACTCTGGTTTGGGCGTTTTCGATCGCTTTAGAAACCATTCCATGCTCAATCGGAATCTCATCCGGGAGATTAAACATATCCATTAACTTAACGACCTGGTCTCCACCGAAGAGACGCATAATGTCATCTTGCAAGGAAACGTAAAATCGGCTAGATCCCGGATCGCCTTGGCGGCCGCTTCGGCCCCGAAGCTGGTTGTCGATTCGCCTCGCCTCATGACGTTCCGTGCCAATGACGTGGAGTCCCCCAAGCTGAGTGACCCCTTCGCCTAGTTTGATATCGACTCCTCGGCCGGCCATATTCGTGGCCACGGTTACCGCTCCCCTTTGACCGGCGAGAGCCAAGATTTGGGCTTCCTTTTCGTGATGCTTGGCGTTAAGAAGAGCGTGGGGAATGCCCTTTCGCTTTAGAAGTTCGGAGAGAAGTTCATTTTTCTCGATTGAGGTGGTCCCAACTAGCACAGGTTGGCCGATTTGGTGTTTTTCGACAATTTCTTTAACGATCGCTTCGTACTTGCCTCTTTCATTTTTGTAAACAAAATCAGAGTGGTCTTTGCGGATCATGGTTTTATTTGTTGGAACGGCCACGACGTCTAATTTATAAATTTTGTGAAATTCTTCCGCTTCGGTGGCGGCAGTTCCGGTCATTCCGGCCAATTTCTCATACATCCGGAAGTAATTTTGGAAGGTGATCGTGGCTAAAGTTTTTGACTCTTTTTGGATCGGCACGTTTTCTTTAGCTTCAATCGCCTGATGAAGACCTTCTGAGTATCTTCGGCCAAACATGAGCCGGCCGGTGAATTCATCAACAATAATGACTTCTCCATCTTTAACCACGTAGTCGCGATCTTTTCGAAATAAGGTCTTGGCTTTGAGGGCTTCCTCAATATGGTGAACAGTTTCAAAATCCTTTTCGTAAAGATTATCCACTCCCAGCATTCTTTCAATTTTGGCAATACCGATTTCGGTGAGGTTAGCCGTTTTGAGCTTTTCGTCAATGACGTAATCAGTTTTAGCTTGAAGTTTTTCCACTAGGTGGGCAAAGTCATAATACTTTTCGGTGGATTCTTCAGCCGGGGCGCTAATAATTAACGGGGTTCGGGCTTCGTCGATCAAGATCGAGTCTACTTCATCAACAATGGCAAAGTGGTGGCCTCTTTGGGCCATCTGATTTAAAGCCCAGACCATGTTGTCTCGGAGATAATCAAAGCCGAATTCATTGTTGGTGCCGTAGGTGACATCCGCGAGATAGGCTTCTTTTCGGGAGACTAACCGGAGGAATTTTCCGACTCCCAGACCTTCCTGTTCCGGAGTGAGGGAAGACTCTTCGGGGGTTTCACCTTTAATTTCTTTGGTTTTCTCCGCCTCGACTTTAAGCGCGTGTTCGGGATCAAAAAGATATGATTTCTCGTGGTTGATCACCCCCACGCTGATGCCTAATGCGTGATAGATCGGCCCCATCCATTCCGCGTCGCGGCGGGCCAAATAATCATTGACGGTGACCAAATGGGTTCCTCGGCCGGTTAAGGAATTAAGATAGAGCGGCAAAGTGGCGACCAAAGTTTTTCCTTCTCCGGTTTTCATTTCGGCAATTTTTCCCTGATGAAGGGCGGCCCCGCCAATTAATTGGACATCGAAGTGACGCTTTCCGAGCGTTCTTCGCGAGGCTTCCCGGACGGCGGCAAAGGCTTCCGGGAGAAGATTATCCAGCGTTTCACCTCTTTCCAAGCGAAGTTTAAATTCGGCCGTTTTCGCCTTTAGCTCTTCCTCAGAAAGCTTTTCCATCTCCGGCTCGATAGCGTTAATCTTTTCCACCAGAGGTATGATTTTCTTTATTTCATTTTCGTTTGAATCAAGTAATTTTCCCAAAAATCCAAGCATTTTCAATTACCTTCCTAAAGTCATTTTGTCGTCCTCGAAATAACCCTTCTTTATTGATGTACGTTTATTTTATCATCTTGATCTTGGAAATTCCAGCGGGCGGGTAGGGTTTTCTTTGCGCTTAAAAAAGCTTTGTGGCTAGATAATAAAACTGATAGTGGCCGTAAGGAGGACAAATCCAAAGGAGAATGGGGCAAGGAAACTTGAAATGTTATTGGTTAGGCTTAGGTAAAAAGATTTTTTAAAGCTTAGGCTGTTTCGGTTGAGGCGATGAATCAGAAAGGACTCAAATAAAACGGCGAAGACCTCGGCCAAAAGTACGAAAGTTAGGAAAAGGATTGCTTGTGGATGATCTTGGCCGCGAATTTGAAAGAGGGTGATTGGTAAAATGACTAAAAGGGGAAAAATTATCAGCCAGACGATGGGAACGGAAATGACATTAGCTAACCAGACGGAAAAAACCGTTTTTTTAGGTAGCTTGGCAAAGTGAAGAAAGGTCAAACCCACTAGCGATTCAATTAACAGGTTTTTGATTAAAGTAACTATCAGAACGCTTCCGCTGATGTACGTGAGGGTTTCGCTGTAGAAATCCATCATCATGTTGGCGTAAGCAGAAGAAGGGAAAAATAACATTAACGTTAGAATCGGAACAATAATGAAAAGAAGGAGCTGAAAGGTATTTTTTCGAATCATGTGACTATTTTATTACCTTGTTTGAGTGTTTTGCAAGAGGATATTTCGGTTGTTTTTCCTTGATAAAGATTCACTTTTTGCGACATTGGATGATGCAGCTTCGGCAAGAATCGGAACTGGAGGAAACCACCGAAAAATCGCAAGGTTGGCGAGGATATTTTTCCTGGACGTATTTTTGACACTGCTGAATCTGCTCAGGCAGAGTCTTTGAGGAACCGCACATTCGAATCCTCTCTTTTTGGACCATTTCCTTCAAGAGATAACTTCCCTGGGTTTTTGAAAGCGCGGTTTGATAAAAGCTAAAACCAGTCAAACCAACGCTAAAAAGGAAACCGGTTAGGAGGGTAAATGAGAAAAAGGATTTAATTTTTTGGGAGGCGATTTTATTTGCTTTTTGGTAGAGGTAGACAACAAGGCAGGAAAAAAGGTACCACTGGAGTAAGGTTACTGGAATGAAGAACTGCATGCTGCTTAAGGTGAGGTTAGTTAAGCTCAAATCCTCCCACTGATTGGACATTCCGGGGGTAAGGGCATCGGCGAAGGCGAGAAAAGCGTAATACAAACTTCCTACCAGGTTGACAATGAGAGTATTGACTCCGAGAAAAAAGAAAATGGCGTAAGTAAAAGGAAAGAAAACGGAAATTAACAGCTGGTAGTAAAAATAAAGATCGTTAAAAGGGGCGGGAAAATTCCTAACATCTCCGAAATTCTGGCCAAAGAAGATAAAGATCGGAAATCCGATGATGATTAACCCACCGATGGCAAAGATTATCAGACTTGGTATGGAAGCTTTTGGAAATTTGCTCATCTTGTTGCTCAGCTTGAGATTCTTAAGCTTAAATGGTTAACTGCTTTATATCATAAAATAGGCTTTTTGACAACGGGACAGCGGCTAGATTGGAGGGACGTCCAGACAACCTAACGGAAAATTGGTCCTTGACGGACTTTAAGAAAAAAGTTAGGATTCTACTAAGTGTTACCCTAACCGCGGTTGGATTGGTCGATGGGTGAAAGCAGTCAACGCTTACGCCTGCCGGCCAGTCCACTGCGGTTTTTTTTGAGAAATGACGTTAGGGAACTTTTGACAAGGACTTATTATTTGCGGTATGCTTAATGATGTGAAAGTCGTTATCATTAATCCCACTTATAATGAAAAAGAAAACATCTCTCGCTTAATCCCGATTCTTCAAGAGGAATTTAAAAAGATTTCCCACGAAATGCACATTTTAGTTGTCGATGATAATTCTCCTGATGGAACGGCTGAGATAGTCAAAGACTTAATGAAGGTGAGTTCAAACATCCATTTAATTACTGGTCAGAAGCAAGGCTTAGGAGCCGCTTATATTCGGGGGATGATCTACGCGATGGAGAAATTAGGAGCAGATGCGGTGATGGAAATGGATGCGGATTTTTCCCATAAGCCTGAAGACGTAAAAAGGTTGATCGCGGAGCTGGACAAGGGGTTTGATTTTGTTATCGGTTCCCGCTATGTTCCTGGCGGGACGATCCCTAGAGAATGGGGTTTCTTCCGGAGGATGAATTCAAAGTTTGGCAACATCTTTGCCCGTTTCGTGGCCGGTCTTTATCACGTTCATGACTGCACGGCCGGTTTTCGGGCTATTAAAACCGACCTTCTTAAAAAATTTGATTTAGGGAGTATTCGCGCTCAAGGGTACTCGTTCCAAATGAATCTGCTTTATCAGGCAGTAAACCATGGGGCGAAAGTGAAAGAAGTTCCGGTTGATTTCATTGACCGAAAGATGGGCCAGTCCAAACTTGGCTTAAGCGATATTGCCGAATTTATGCTTAACGCTTGGATGATTCGTTTTGAGCGTTCGGAAACTTTTCTAAAATTTGCCATTGTGGGCAGTTCCGGAGTTTTGGTAAACTTGGGAGTTCTTTGGTTTTTGCACGACGTTTTGAAAACTAGCGACTTAATCGCCAGTCCCTTCGCGGTAGAGGCTTCAATTTTTTCTAACTTTGTTTTAAATAATTACTGGACTTTCGGGGGTAGGAATCGATATGTGACAGACCGTTTTTTCAAAAAATTTGTCAAATTTAATCTTGTTTCGCTAACGGCTTTGGTTATCACTTTCTCGATTTTCTATATCTTAACCCGCTTCTTTGGAGTGTATTATTTGCTTGCCCAAATGGGGGGAATCGCTTTGGCGATGTTTTGGAATTACTTTGTCAATCTTAATTGGACATGGAATATAAAATCAAATATTAAAGAGTAAATATCAAAACTACATATCAAGAATTAAAGATTTAAAAAATTTTTACTCTTTGCATTTTGATTTTTAATATTTAAGGGGGTGTGTTATGAAGGGTGTAATCCTTGCCGGGGGCAATGCAACTCGTTTGCGACCCTTAACTTGGGTGACCAACAAGCATTTACTGCCGATTTACAACAAGCCGATGATTTTTTATCCTTTGGAGTCAATGGCTAGGGCGGGGATCAAAGAGGTTTTGATTACCACCGGACCAGATCACGCCGGCCACTTTATCAATTTACTTCGCAGCGGTAAAGAATTTGGTTTGAAGCTTTCCTATGAGATTCAAGAAGAAGCGGGCGGGCTTTCCCAAGCCGTTTCTTTGGCCGGGGATTTTGCGGCTGGGGAGAAAGTCCTCGTGATCTTAGGCGATAATATCTTTAAACATAATTTGGCTAATGCGGTTAAGGAATTTGAAGCCCAGCCAAAGGGAGCGAAAATTTTTGGAAAGCGGATGCCGGAATGCCGCCAGTACGGAGTGATTGAGATTAAAGACGGAAGGGTTGTCTCTATCGAAGAGAAGCCCCAAAACCCCAAATCCGATATTGCCCAGACCGGAATTTATATGTACGACGGTCAGGTTTTCGATTTAATAAAAAATCTTAAACCTTCGGCTAGAGGAGAACTGGAAATTACTGATTTGAACAATTTATACGTTAATCAAGGCACAATGACCTGCGAAATCATGAGTGACTGGTGGGTGGATGCGGGAACCTCTTTTGACGAACTTCTGAGAGCGAATATGCTTGTGGCGGAGGAAGTGAGGAAAGAAGC
Organism: Candidatus Woesebacteria bacterium; assembly: GCA_020060105.1. GTDB lineage: Bacteria > Patescibacteriota > Microgenomatia > Woykebacterales > 2-01-FULL-43-14 > JAGVAV01. The sequence continues at coordinate 12,138 of JAGVAV010000021.1, forward strand.
TTAAAAATTCAAAATCACAATAACCAAATAAATCTCAAAAACCAAATTCAAAGTTTTGATTTGATTATTTGAACTTGTATATTATTTGGTCATTGGTGCCTAAGATTTGGAGTTTGTATAATTATGGATTTTATTACTCTTAATAATCAAAAAAATTTAATTAAGGATGTAATTTTGCGCCCATTAAAAGTGAATCGTGATCCTCGGGGTTTTTTGGTTGAGACGTTAAAAACTGATTGGGTTGATGTTTTCGGTTTGAGTTTGCCTTTTGCCCAAACTTATTACTCTATTACTGAATCAGGTGTGGCTCGGGATGAGGATCGGTGGCACGTGCACCCAACTCAAGTTGATCGGTTTATTTTTCCTCGAGGTGAGGCGGTAGTTGGTTTATATGATCCTCGGGAGGATTCCCCGACAAAAGGGATGGTTAACCTGGTGAAAATGGGAGAAGACAACGGTGATGAGGGGCAGTTCCTTCTTTTGATCCCTAGTAAAGTCATGCACGGTTTTCTCGCCGTGGGGAAAACCCCGACGATGATTATTAATTACCCGACGCTGCTGTATAACCCCGCAGAAGAAGGACGCGTTTCATTTATGCAGTCAGGAGCCACGCTAGAGGGAAAGACATTTAGTTGGGATTTAGTGAGGGAAATTTTGATTAAGGATTAAAGATTTTCGATTAATGAGTTCTTTAATCATTATTCCTTAATCAGAATCTATTGAATATGAAATTACTTGTTACCGGGACCTTTGGCTTAATTGGTACTAGATTACTAGAAATGAATAATAACCGCTTTGATCTTGTGGCTTTGGATCGGGCCGAGGCGCCAGCCGGTTATGAAACTGTTTCACTGGTTAAGGCCGATATTACCGATAAAGAGGCGGTGGAAAAGGCCATTGTCGACGCTAATCCGGAAGTAATTTTACACCTGGCCGCTTACACCGACGTTAACGGGGCAGAAAGTAATCGGGAGTTGGCTTGGAGTATTAACGTTAAAGGGACAATCAATATTGCCGAAGCGGCAAAAAAAGCCGGGGCCAAAGTAATTTTTCTTTCCACCGATCATACTTTTGCCGGAGAAAGCAAGGATTATCAGGAAGAAGATGAACAAAGGCCGGTGAATTATTACGGCCAGACCAAATACGAAGCGGAACAGGCCTTGATCAAGAGCGGGGCGAAGTATCTGATTTTACGTCTCGCCTACCCGTATCGGGCGAAGTTTGACGCCAAGTCGGACACGGTCCGTTGGATGTTGCCAAAGTTAGCAGGTGGGGAGACAGTCACTTTAGTTAGCGACCAGTTTATTAGTCCCACTTTTGTTGACGACTTGGTTGAAGCGATTTTTAAATTAACCGAGAAAGGTTCGACTGGCGTTTTTCACGTGGCGGGCTCTAGTTGTTTGACTTTTTTCGAAATGGGGCAGAAAGTTTGCCAAGTTTTTGGCTTTGACAAAAATTTAGTCCAGCCGATTAGTCTGGCGGAATTTATTGCCAAAACCAACCGACCGGCTCGACAGCCAAAAATGGGCTGCCTAAATATTAGTAAAGTGGAAAAAGAGATCGGATTTAGGATGAGTGATTTTGAAACTGGTCTTAGGAAAATGAAAGAGCAGCTTAATGAAGTTAGACTAAAGATCAACGATTAATGAACTCTTGAATATTTAGTCATTGATCAAAGTAGTTATTAACCATATCTGACCTTAGGGAGCTTAAGATGATTGGAGAAGGAGGAACCGGAATGAAGATATTAGTTACCGGAGGTTGCGGTTATATTGGTTCTCATACTTTAGTTAGTTTGATTGAGGGGGGTTTTGAGGTTATTTCCGCTGATGATAACTCGCGCTCGAGTGAAGAAATCCTGGAAGGGGTTTTCCAAATCACTGGAAAAAGGGTGAAAAATTACCGGGTTAACCTTTGCGACTTGACGGCGACAAAAGAAATTTTTAGGGAAAATCCGGAAATTTCCGGTATTATTGACTTTGCCGCCTACAAGAGCGTTCCAGAGTCGGTCGAAAAACCGCTTCTTTATTACCGAAACAATCTTGAATCTTTAACAAACGTTTTAGATTGCGCCCAAGAATTTAAAGTTTCTTACTTTGTTTTTTCCTCTTCCTGCTCCGTTTATGGAAACATTGAAAAGTTGCCGGTGACGGAAGAATCGCCTTTGAATGAAGCAGAGTGCCCTTACGCTTACACTAAGCAAATCGGCGAAAGAATTTGCCGAGACCTCGCAAAAGTTACGCCAATCAGATTTGTGATGCTTCGATATTTTAATCCAGTCGGAGCGCATGAGTCTGGTCTAATCGGGGAAGTTCCCTATGGAAAACTGGAGAATTTAGTCCCGGTCATTACCCAAACAGCGATTGGAAAATTGCCTCAGCTGACGATTTTCGGAGACGATTATCCGACTCGGGACGGGACTTGCATTCGAGACTATATTCACGTCATGGATATTGCGAGCGCTCATACTAAAGCAATTCAGTATTTAATTAGGAATTATCCATCTTCCCGCCATTGCGAGCGACCCGCCAACTGGCGGGGAGCGCGGCAATCCCAACCGTCTGAGATTGCTTCTTCGGCTACACCAGATCACAATGACAAGTTATATGAGATCTTTAATCTAGGTTCTGGGAACGGGGTCAGTGTTTTAGAAGCGGTTAAGGCTTTTGAGAAAAGCGCGGGGGTCAAGCTCAATTATAAATTTGGGCCAAAAAGAGCCGGAGACGTAATTGCAATTTATGCGGATAACCAAAAAGCTAGGGAGAAACTGGGTTGGGATCCGAAAAGAGGTATTGATGAAATGATGTCTAGTGCCTGGAAATGGGAACTAAACTTAAAAAAGAAAGAGGGATAAATGAAAGTAGTGGTCATTGGCGGAGGGACTGGGACTTACGCTGTACTATCTGGTCTAAAGAAGTTTCCCGACGTTGAACTGACGGCGATTGTCACGATGATGGACAGCGGAGGCAGTTCAGGGCGATTGCGGGACGAATTTGGCCATTTGCCTCCGGGGGATGTTCGTAAATGTTTAGTCGCCTTAAGCAACGAGGATTTAATTTTACGCCGATTATTTAATTTTCGGTTTGAGGAAAACTGTTCCTTAAATGGCCACAGCTTTGGAAATTTGTTTTTAACCGCCTTGACGGAGATTACCGGCGATACGGCAAAGGCAATTGAAGAAGCTTCAAAAATACTGGCGATTAAGGGTCGGGTCCTGCCAGTGACTCTTACTAATACCACTCTTTGCGCCAAACTGACTGATGGGAGCGTTATTCGAGGGGAAACGAATATCGATGTTCGCAAAGAAAAAACTGAAGCTATGATTGACTCTGTTTACTTAGACCCTCAAGCTTTGGTCTTTCCTCTCGTGGTCACGGCTTTGAAAGAGGCGGATTTGATTGTCATCGGGCCGGGTGACCTCTACAGCAGCATTATCCCTAACCTTTTAGTTAAGGGTGTTCCGGAAGCGGTTAAAGTTTCTAAAGCGAAAAAAGTTTACGTGGTTAATCTGATGACAAAGCACGGCGAATCGGATGGTTTCGGAGCCTCGGACTTTATCAAAGAAGTCCTCAAATATTTAGGCCCGGGAACGAAAATTGATGCGGCGATCGTTAACAAAGGGAAAGTTGCCCCAGAACAAATGCAAGACTATGAAAAAGAAAAGGCCTTTCCGGTTAAATATGATTTCTTAGAGTGCCAAAAACTGGTTGGCCGGGTGATCTGGTGTCCCTTAGCCTTTTCCGGGAAACTTTACCGGCACGATCCGGAGAAATTGGCAAGAACGATTTTGGGAATATAAAGAAAAATCAAGTCTCAAAAATCAAAAAAAATATTTGATCTTTGATATGAGGTTTTGCTTTTCGCATTTTACTTTTTGATTTTGTTATGTGCGGAATTTTTGGTTACGTTGGAAAAAGAAATAACGCAGCTGAGATAGTTCTCGAAGGCTTGAAGAATCTGGAATATCGAGGCTATGACTCTTGGGGAGTCGTGGTTGAAGGTGGGGAAGGATTGACCGTGGAAAAAAAGGTCGGTAAGATTGGCGAGGCGAAGGTTTCTTTGCCTTCTTCAAATGTCGGTTTAGGCCACACTCGTTGGGCGACCCACGGTGGGGTGAGCGTTGAAAACGCCCACCCTCATCTAGACTGCACCAAGACGCTCGCCGTGGTTCACAACGGAATCGTTGAAAATTTTTCTAAACTGCGAAAAGAACTGAAAAAACATGAGTTTGTTTCTGAAACTGATACTGAGGTGATTGTCCATCTCGTTGAAGACCTTATCCAAACTAAAACTTTGTCCGAAGCTCTTAGGGAGGCTTTTCGAAAGATAGTGGGGCTAAACGCGGTGGTGAGCTTGAAAGGAAATCAGTTAGTCGTGGCGAGAAATGGTTCGCCGCTTGTTTTGGGCTTGGGGGAGGGGGAATTTTTTGTCTCTTCAGACGCTTCGGCGATTTTGCCGCACACTAAAGAGGTGGTTTTTCTTGAGGATAATCAGGCGGCGGTTTTAGATGCTGGAGGAATTAAAGTTTTGGATCTCTCATCCGGCCAAGAAATTAGACTAAAAGCCCAGAAATTAGACTGGAAATCAGAACAAGCTAATCTTGGCCAATATCCTCATTTTATGATTAAGGAAATCTATGAGCAACCAAAAGTAATTGAGAACATTGTCAAAACTTCTGAAAAACAAGTTGAAGAATTAGCTGATCTGATTCAGCGCTCTTACGGAACATTTTTGGTTGGTTGTGGCACTGCCGCTCACGCTGCCCTGGTAGGCCAGTATTTGTTTTCGAGGGTGGCAAGACGACATGTTAACTTTAACGTAGGCAGCGAATTTGGCTACCTAGAGCACTTTCTAACCCCCAAAAGTTTGGTTCTTGCCCTTTCTCAAAGCGGGGAAACGATAGACATTATCGACTCAATCAAAAACGCTCAAAATAAAGGAGCGAGAGTGGCCTCTCTAACCAATGTTTTAGGCTCTACTCTTTATCGAATGAGTGATTACAAAATTCTTTTAGGGGCGGGACCGGAAAAAAGTGTCTGTGCGACCAAGAGTTTCACCGCAAAAATTGCTTTACTTTTCCTTCTTTCCTTTGCGCTTGGCGGAAGAAAAAGGGAAGGAAAAGAAGTTTTAGAACAAACCTTAAAGGAGGTTAAACGTCTATTAAGGGAGGAAAATGTTAAGGCGGTTGAGAAGTTAGCCGATAAAATCAAAGATAAGGAGCACCTTTATATCGTTGGTCGAGGTTTAAGTTATCCGGTTTCTTTAGAAGCAGCTTTGAAAGTCAAAGAAGTTAGCTACATTCATGCCGAAGGGTTTGCCGGAGGGGAATTAAAACATGGGGTAATTGCCTTGATTGAAAAGGGAACGCCGTGTGTGGTTTTTGCGCCTCGCGATGAAACTTACGGGGCGATTATTTCCGGCGCAATGGAAATGAAAGCCCGGGGAGGCTACATAATTGGTATCAGTTTCGAAGACCATGAGGTCTTTGATAATTGGCTTAAGGTGGAAGACACTGGTGACGGCTCGGCGGTAACAAACTCTGTCGTTGGCCAATTGCTGGCCTATTTTCTAGCGGTTAAGAGAGGGTGTGATCCTGATAAACCCCGAAACCTGGCTAAAAGTGTGACGGTGAAATAATAATTAACCGAGGTGTCCTAGTTAGGACACTTCCAAGGTGTCCAAAGGAGGGCTTATGAAAGTAACGGTTGTGGGAACCGGATATGTGGGTCTGGTAACCGGAGCGATTTTGGCTGATTTTGGAAATCAAGTTTTTTGTTTAGACACTAATGAGGAAAAAATTAATCAGCTCAAATCAGGGAGGGTTCCTTTTTACGAACCTGGACTTGAAGAAATTGTGAAGCGAAATGCTGAGGCTCAGAGATTGATTTTCACCACTTCCTATAAGGAAAGTGTAATTTATAGCGAGGTGGTTTTTATTTGCGTTGGTACGCCCCCAAAGAGAAACGGGGAGGCAGATCTTTCTTTCGTTAAATCTGCCGTTAAAAGCGTTGCCGAGAATTTGGCGGATTATACGGTTGTTGTTGGCAAAAGTACTGTTCCGGTCGGAACGGGAGAAAAAATGACTGAATTGATTAAGAAGTTTAAGAGTAAAAGGGCAAAATTTGACTGGGTTTCCAATCCGGAGTTTTTGCGGGAGGGGTCGGCCGTTTTTGATACCCTGCATCCCGACCGGATCGTCATTGGTTCAGAGAGTGAAGAAGCGAAAGAAGTTATGCTTGAACTACATAAGCCGATCGACGGTTTAGCTCTCTTGACTGACGTTAAAAGCGCGGAGATGATCAAGTACGGCGCCAATGCCTTTTTGTCCACCAAGATTTCATTTGCTAATGCCATGGCCAACATCTGCGAGAAGGTTGGAGCGGATGTGGAGTCGGTGATGGATGGGATTGGTTATGATAGAAGAATCGGCCGGCCGTTTCTTTACCCAGGAATTGGTTATGGGGGAAGTTGTTTTCCTAAAGATGTCTTGGCTTTAATCGACATCGCCAAAAGATCAGGTTATAATTTCAAGCTTTTAAAGGCGGTGGACGAAATAAATAAAGAACGGGCAAGCCTTTTTGTGGCTAAACTAGAAAAGGCTTTAGGAGGGTTGGGTGGAAAAACGGTGGCTATCCTTGGTTTATCCTTTAAACCAAACACGGATGACATGCGGGAAGCCCCGTCGTTGAAAGTGATTAAGATGCTTCGGGAGAGGGGGGCGGAAGTTAGGGCTTATGACCCGGTGGCAAGGGAAAACGCCCGCAAACTGATGCCCGAAGCGACCCACTGCGTAAATATCTATGAAGCGGTTGATGGCGCGGAGGCTCTTTGCGTGCTGACGGAGTGGAATGAGTTTAAAGAAATAGATTTGGAGAAAATTAAGAAGTTGCTTAAGAACCCGATTGTGGTGGACGGCCGAAACATCTACGATCCAATAAGAATGAAAGAATTAGGGTTCAGCTACTTTGGGATTGGCCGAAGTTAAGGAAAGGAAAATCGATGAAAGTTTTGGTAGCGGGAGGAGCTGGCTTTATTGGCTCCCATCTTTGCGAAGAATTGATTCGTCAAGGCGACGAGATTATCTGTGTTGATAGCTTGCTAACCGGAAGTAAAGACAATCTTAAAAATCTGCTCGGCGAGCAGAAATTTTGCTTTCTTCAGCACGATGTAATCCAGCCTCTAAAAGGGGATTTAAAGATAGATCAGATTTATCATCTTGCTTCTCCGGCTAGTCCGGTTGATTACCGAGAGCATTCGATTGAAACGTTGCTTGTTAATTCTATCGGAACATATCATTTACTTGAGCTGGCAAAGAAAAACACGGCCAAATTTTTACTTGCTTCTACCTCCGAATGTTACGGAGATCCTCTAGAGCATCCTCAGAAAGAAACTTACTGGGGGAACGTCAATCCAATCGGGCCGCGATCCTGCTACGATGAGTCAAAGAGGTTTGCCGAGAGTATGACCGTAGAGTACGTGCGCAAGTTTGATCTAGACGCCAGAATTATTCGGATATTTAATACCTTTGGACCAAGGATGCGTCAAAATGACGGTCGGGTAGTGCCCAATTTTTTGAAGCAGGCTAAAAATGGGGAACCGTTGACGGTTTATGGGGACGGAAGTCAAACCCGTTCTTTTTGCTTTGTTTCCGATCTGGTTGCGGGAATAGTGAAAGCGGTGAATACTCAAGAAACTAAGGGGGAAGTATTTAATCTTGGTAACCCAGAGGAGCACACAATCCTTGAATTTGCCAAGTTGATTAAAGATTTAACCGGCAGTGATTCGAGAATTATTTTTGAGCCCTTGCCTGAGGATGATCCAAAGCAAAGAAAGCCCGACATTACTAAAGCCAGAAAGATTTTGGGTTGGGAGCCGAAGGTATCTCTTCAGGAGGCGCTTAAGAAGACTATTCGCGCCTTGCCCAAAATCGAAGTTGTTAATTCTTAAGATTTTGAATAAGTACAGGAGTTAGACAACTGCTTCCAACTGTCATTTCCAGCTTGACTGAGAATCTAGGTAAATGAAGCTTTCTGGATTCCCGTTCCCCGATCGGAGTCGAGGAGAGGCTCCGCGGGAATGACACGTGCATAAATCGTGAAAGTAAATATGAAGAAATGGTTGACTTTTAGCCTGATCTATAGCGTTGGTCTTTTTATTAGCTTGGCTTTGGTTCCACAGATAACCTTGCCTTTCGAAAACCCTTGGGCGGTGGTTGGAACTTTGACAGAAACTCAGTTTAACCCCGTGAATAATCTAGCCCGATTCGCGGTGGTGCTTCTCCTCCCTTCTTTAGTGCTTCTTTTAGTTTATCTAAAACTTAGTCGCCAAAAGAAGACAAAACTTATGTTTGAAAGGAAAACGGCTCAAGTTTCGCCCTTTTCTGAAAATAAACCTTTGAGTACTTCGGTTTCAGGGAAACAAAAATTACTACTCGGATTCTTTCTTGTTTTCTCAATTTTACTAGCCTTTAACGCCAGGACCCATCACGTGGCCAGGGAGTTTGATTCCTTTCACGAGGGAGAGTCGTTAGGGACGAGTGTTTCCTATTTAGCCGATCGGGTCCCCTATAAGGACTTTGTTTTTGTCCACGGAGTTTTTCAAGATCCTCTCCGATCTGTAGTTGCTTTTAATATCTTTGGGAAATCAATTGCCGCCGTTCGAACTTTGGAATCGGCAGTCAAGGTGTTTGCTTTTGTTTTACTGGCGGTGCTAATTTATTTAATTTTTCAAGGAAATTTATTTTATTCTTTCACCACCTTCTTAATTCTTTCTTTGCTTCAACTTGATCACTTCCGTTTTCCTTACCTTATTCTTATTCCGCCTCGGGAGGTGGTAACCTTTTCTTTTCTGATTGCTTTAGTTTTTCTAAGCTCGTACTTTAACCTTCAGAAGAAGGGGAGAAAGCGCTTTTTTATCGTTAACTTTTTATTTTCTTTCATTCCGATAGCGGCCTTCGCTTATTCAGTTGACCGAGGTTTCTATCTTTTATCTTTTTACCTGTTAGTTTCTCCTCTTTTATACCTTTTCTTTTTCCGCAAGAGTCCTTTCCGAAGGATTTACCTTTTTTCCTCAGCGCTGGGTTTATCGGTGGCTTTCTTAACTTTGGGGTTTCTACTTCGGTTTGAGTACGTTGAGTTTTTTAGATTTGTTTTTTTGACTGTTCCTCGGTACAAAGAACTTATGGATGGTTTTGTTTACCCGTTTTATGAAAAATGGTTTTTGTTAGCGGTGGTTGTTTTCTCCGCCAACACGTATTGGCTCGCTTCTCGATTTCTTCGGGAAGTCTTCCTTGCTGGTAATAAATTTCAATTGGCGACAAAGAGTTTTCTGGAAAAGTATTTCCTGGAATTTTCTTTGTTAATTTTATCGGTATTTTTCTTCCGAAGCGCTTTGGGTCGGGCAGACGTGGATCACCTTTATTATAGTTCAATCCTGATTTATCTGTTAACAGTTTACGTTTTGGTTAAGTACTTTTTACCTTTGATTCTAGATTACTTTAAAGTTCGTCGGGTGGCGACAGGAACTCTCGTTTTGGCAATCGTCTTTCTCTCCGTTATGAGTGTTAAATGGATTCAGGAGAAAGGTCTGATAACGGAAAATTTTCCACTTCAAAGAAAAGATACAGAGATCATCCCGCCTAGTTACCAAGCAGTAATTAATTTTCTTAAAGAGAAAATGACGAAGGAAGATAAATTTTTCACTTTTACTTCTGAGGCAAGCTGGTATTATTTCCTTGATAAACCTTCACCGACTCGTTTTCCGATTCTTTGGTTTGCCGCGCCTACCTTTTATCAGGAAGAGGTGGTTAATGATTTGATAAAAAACGAGGTTAAATTTGTTCTTTACAAAAACAACAGTGGAGCCAGCGCGATCGATAACATTAGCAATGAACGTCGATTTCCTTTAATTGCTCAATATCTTAAACAAAATTATGTTCCTTATGAAACAGTTGACGGGCATGAAATTTGGATAAAAAGATAACTTTCTTTAAAAGATTATGAAGAAATTTACTTTAGATAAGACAAGCTGGATAGCTTTTGGGGCCTTTACGGTTTTATCTTTAATTCTCGTTTTAAACCATGAACCGTGGCGGGATGAAGCCCAGGCTTGGTTGATTGCTAGAGACAGTTCGGACCTCCTTTCATTGATTTCTTTGATGGGTTATGAAGGAACGCCCGCTCTTTGGCACTTGATTCTTTTTCCCTTAGCTAAACTGGGGTTTCCCTACCTTTCTCTGGCGATAGTGAACCTATTAATAATGCTTGGAGCTGTCTTTATACTTCTTTGCCGCGCCCCCTTTTCGAAGTGGCAAAAGAACCTCTTTATTTTTGGCTACTTTATTTTTTATGAATATAATGTTTTAGCGAGAAACTACGGCCTTTTATTTTTATTGCTAGTTTTAGTCGCTAGCTTCTACCAAAAGCGTTTCCAGAAGCCGATTATTTATCCTCTTCTGTTAATTACCCTCGCCAACACCAGCGTCTTTGGTTTGGTGATCGCCCTTATTTTATGTGCTTTTTATCTTGGGGAACTAACGTATGAAAAAATGTTTCAGAGAAATCATCTGATTTCCCTTTCAATGTTAGTTTCTGGTCTTTTCATCGCGATCTATCAGCTTCTGCCTCCGGCGGACTTATCGCCTCACTTGGGCCGATGGGATTGGAATTTAAGTTTAGTTAGCCTTGCTAAAAGCGCTTTGGGAATTTTTGCCGGGGCTCTCGTGCCCATTCCTCAACTTAAGGTTGATTTCTGGAACACTCTTCTTATTTCTGGTTCCTTAAAATATTTGCTAGGGGGTTTGCTCTATGGAATCTCGCTGGGTTTATTGGTGAAAAAACCAAGAGCTTTCGCGATTTATTTGTTAATCACCGTTGGTTTAACAGGTTTATTCGTTTTTAAGTACCCCGGAGCTTTGCGTCACCACGGTTTAATCTTTGTGGCTCTAATTTTTTCTTTATGGATTTCTCAAAGCTATTCGGAAAAAGCAGTTCTAAATATTAGACTGCTGGGTAGGCTAGCTAGTTACTTTACAAAGAAACGTTTTTTAACTGTTTTAATGTTGTTTCAAGTAGTCGCGGCATCGTTTGCCGCCTACTACGAGTTAAAGTATGACTTTTCCGCCGCAGGGAACGTTGGAAGGTTTTTGATGGAAAATGGTTATCAAAGTACTCATTTAATCTCTTCCTACCGATCTTACGCCGCTTCCTCAATATTGCCTTTTATTTCTAACTCTAAGTTTTACTATTTGGAGTACCAAGATTACGGGAGTTACATGGTTTGGAATAAAAGGTGGTATAGCGCTAATTTGCTTTCTACAGACGAAATATTAGAGAGATTAACTTCCGCCAAAGCGACTGCCGGGGAAAAAGAGGTAATTTTTATTTCAAACTTTAAGGTAAGTGATGATAAATATTTTACGGACAGGTATAATCTAATTACTTGTTTTGAGGGAACCATTCAAAAAGATGAGTCTTTTTGCCTTTATCAAGAGAAAAGATAGGGTAACTTTATGGCGGATAAAGATGTTAGCGTGATTATCGTCAGTTGGAATGGAAAGGATCTTTTGAGAAAGTGCCTTCAGTCCGTTTACTCTTCTCAGGGCGTTTCGCTAGAGGTCTTGGTCGTTGATAACAACTCCACCGACGGGACGGTTGAAATGATCAGAGAAGATTTTCCCGAAGTAAAATTAATTTCGAATCGGGATAATAAAGGATTTTCATACGCGAATAATCAGGCGCTTTCAAAGGCTACTGGTAAGTACTTGTTTATTCTTAATCCCGATACCGTTATTGAGAGAAACACAATCAATAAGTTGAGTGTTTTTTTGATGAAAAACAGTTCGATCGGGATTGCCGGTCCGAAGATTACTTATGAGGGGGGAAATCTTCAGTACTCTTGCAAGTCCAGGTTTCCTAATTTACGCGACGCTTGGTTTTCTCAGTCGTTGGTAATGCGTTTTTCCCCTAAAAAGGAAGTTTCGGATTCAATGAACATGGTGGTTTGGGACCACGCTGTAGTTAAAGAAGTTGCTTGGGTCATGGGCGCGGCGATGTTTATCAGAAGGGAAGTATATGATCAGATCGGCGGTTTTGACGAGCGGTTTTTTATGTATTTTGAGGATGTTGATCTGTGCCAACGAGCCAAAAAAAGAGGTTGGCAGGTAATTTATTACCCTGAAACGGTCGTCACTCATTTCGAGGGGCAGAGTTCGGCAAAGATTGGTTCTCAAAAGGGTGTTGCGGCGATGCAGAGCGCGATCAGATACTATCGGAAACAATCCTACCTTTGGGGACTGATCGTCTGGCTAATGTATTTGAGCACCTCTCTGATTTACGGTCTTTTACTTCTGGTCAGGGGGTCTCAGGAGGCGAAAGAAACGAGGGATTACAACCTTAATCTCTTTAAAAGGGCTTTAACTGGCTGGTGGAATTTATGAAATCTCAAGAGATTGGCCGAAAGATTGTCAAGAACGTCTTTTTTAACACTCTTGGTAGATTTTACGGTCTCTTTGTTAATATCCTGCTGACTCCTTACTTAATTTATTCATTGGGGGCGGAGAAGTACGGTTTATGGGTGATCGTCGCTGTCATTACCGGCTACTTTGGTTTACTTGATTTTGGAGTGGGTTCTTCTTTCACCAAATATATTGCCGAATTTTACGCCAAAAAGGACTTCAAGCAACTAAATCAGTTGGTCAATACCGGTTTGGTCTTTTACGGACTGTTTGGATTATTAATTTTCCTGCTTAGTCTATTGCTTCTGAAACCAATCCTTTCATTTTTCAATATTTCCTCTGTTTCTCATCCCGAAGTTTATCCCCTTTTCCTGATCTCGGTAGGCTTATTTGCCTTTTCAAATATGATAAGCTCTATTAACACTCTGCTTTGGGGTCTTCAAAGGATGGATTTGGCCAACAAAGTGGCTATTTTAGGGACGACTTTAATGGCTCTTGGTTTTTTTACCGTTTTGAAGCTGGACTTTGGCCTCCTTGGCCTAATCGGCGTTAACGTCGGAGTATTTTTGGTTACTTCCAGCTTAGATTACTTCTTTGCCAAAAAGATAATTTCAGACCTTAGGTTGGACCCCAGGCTGTTTCGCCTGGAGATGTTAAGGAAATTGTTTGGCTTTGGTCTGAAAATACAGGTGGGGAGATTTGCTGATATGCTCAGTTTCCAGGCCCATAAACTAATTATGAGTAAATTCGTGAGCCTCCAGGGGGTGGCCTTATATCAGGTGGGGGCTCAGGTGGCGACTCAAACTAGAGACGTTCCGTTATTGTTGCTATCTTCTTTACTTCCCGCTGTTTCGGAGATGCATAGTTTGGGGGAGAAAGAAAAGTTAGCCAAACTTTATTTAAAGGGTTCGAAGGATCTTGCTTTAGTGAGTATTCCTTTGGCCTTCTTTTTTATTGCCGCCGCTCCTCAGATTATTCGGGTTTGGATTGGAGAGGGGTTTGAGAGCGCGGCAGTGGTAGTTCAAATCCTTGTTTTTGGTTATTTAACGAACGTTAACATGGGGGTGGCGAGCAGTATTGCCATTGGGAGCGGAAAACCAGAAATGCAGATGGAGGCTGGCATCGTGACCGCTTTGGCCACGGTTATTCTCAATACCGCTTTTGCGATTGAGTTTGGTTTCTTAGGCATTCCGGTGGCCACATCTCTCTCTTTGGTCATCGGCGCTCTTTACTTTTATTGGCGTTTTTCTCGCTTTATTGAAATAGGAAAGGCAGGAGAGACTCTTAGTTTGTATCTAAAACCTCTTTTTGTAAGTCTTGTTCCTCTGGGCTTTTTATTAATAGTAAATAACAGCCTGATGGAAGGACTTTTTCAAAATCGGCTTTTAGGGTTGGGTCTGTTGATTCTTGAGGGTTTGTCTTTTCTAATTATTTACGCTTACCTTTTATTATTGAGCGGTTACGTTAAAAATGAAGATATCCTGATTTGGAAAAGGGCTTTTCGGACGGAAAAATTCGGCTATTCTTTGCCCTTTTTAAGAAAGATTGGTTATTTCTTAGAAAGAGTTTTTCCTGACACGATTAAGGAAAAACCTTAAGGAAGACATGGTTTTAAGTAGGGTACCAAAAGTAAGTATTGTCATTTTAAACTGGAATGGTTATCAAGACACTTTAGTTTGTTTGAAGAGTCTTGAACGCTTGACCTATCCCCGAGCTGAAATAATTGTCGTTGATAATGGCTCGGCGGATGATTCCGAGCGGTTAATCAGAAAAGCTTATCCTAAAGTTAACCTTATTCAAACTGGTCAAAACCTCGGTTTTGCCGGGGGAAACAACGTTGGGATAAGGGCGGCTCTGGAGCTTGGGGCCCAGTACATTATGCTTCTAAATAACGACACAGTAGTGGAGAAGAACTTTCTAGAGCCTTTGGTTTGGCATTTAGAAAAAAATAAAAGTGCTGGGGCAGTTCAGCCAAAACTGATGCGAGATAATCAAGAGGGGGTGGTTGATTCTTTGGGGCAGGAAATCTGCCGATTTATCGCCAGAGATATTGCCTACGGCCAGAAGGAGAACGGGGAGATTTTGGAACCAAAGGAGATTTTTGGCCCTTGCGCCGCTGCGGCCTTATTTCGAAAAGAGGTTTTTGAAAAGGTTGGCTTACTTGACCCTCGGTTTTTCATGGTTTTCGAAGATGTTGATTTTTCTTGGCGGATGCGGGAGAAGGGTTATTCTTCTTGGTTGATTCCCAACTCGGTGGTGTTTCATAAAAGAGGAGTTTCTGGCGGGACAACCAACGAAAAAGTTTCCTTCCACGCGGCTAAAAACAAACTTTTTTTAAAGATTAAGTATTACCCCTTCCGTTTAGAGGATTATCGAAACGAGTTAAGGACGTTTCTAATCTTACTAAAAAAAACCCTTAAACTAGGTTGCTTAATTGATTACAAGCTGTTTATAATAACTGGGTTGATTCATCGCCTTAAGTCTCGGGCAAGAGACAGGCAAATTTATCAAAGGTGGGCTTCAGATGGATAGTAAAAAATTGATGAAAATCGCTCTTTATCATAATTGCCCGGTTGGGGGAGCCCAACGGGCGATGTTTGAGCAGGCAAAACGTTTAGCCGAACGGGGGCATGAAATTTATGAATTTAGCTTTTCGACAGCTAATGATGGTCTTTGGGATATCAGGCCTTATTTAGTTAACTCCGTCCGTCTGCCTTTAAAATCCTCAAAAGGAGTGGTTAAAGTTTCTAAACTTTTGGCGGAGATGGTTAATAACAGCGAGGTGAACGTCGTTTTAGTTCATCAGGATATGTTTACCCAGGTCCCCTTGGGGCTAACTGACTTGAAAAAACCAACAGTTTACTATTGCCATGAGCCTAAAAGGATCATGTTTGAGCCGTACTTATTTGAAGAATTTCTAAAGCAGGGGAAGCTTGGCTTTAAAGCGTTTATTCCCAAAAGGTTGGCCTTGCATCGGCTTTACGAACAAATTTTGAGGGAGAGGGAGATAACTAAAAAAGCTGATTTGGTCCTTGTTAATTCTTATTTTTCCGCGGAAAACGTTTACCGGGCTTATGGAATCTTTGCCGAGGTCAACTACTTGGGAGTGGATACGCAAGTTTATTACCCCCGAGAAGCGAAATTGGAAAATGCGCTTTTACACGTGGGGACCAGCTTTCATAAGAACCCCTGGTGGTCTATTGAAGTTGTTTCTAAGCTGCCCGAACTTCAAAGGCCCCAGCTTTGGTTCCGAAGCTCTCCGTCTGAAAAGGACCAGACTGATTTAACTGATTACGCTCAGAGTCGGGGAGTATCTCTTAGGTTTATCGGAGAGTTGAAGGAAGAAGAGATGGCGAAGTTATATTCTTCGGTCAAATGCACTCTCGCGCCTTATGTTATGGAACCCTTCGGTTTAACGGTTTTAGAGTCTATGGCTTGTGGAACTCCGGTGATCGGGTTTAAGGAGGGTGGTTTGCGGGAAACGATTATTCATGAAGAAACGGGGTTTCTCCTAGAACGGAATCTAAACTTCTGGGTGGAAAAATTAGCAGAAGTATTAAAAGAAGGAAAAAAAGATTTTCGCCGGAAATCTTTTAATTGTGTTAAGCAGAATTGGTCCTGGGATAGATCTATTGATCAGCTAGAAAATATTTTAAGGCAGATAAAAGAATGAAAGAAAAAATTGCTGTTTCGGTAATCGTGGTAAATTGGAATACCAAGGAACTTTTGCGAAACTGCTTAGAATCAGTTTACGCCAAAACGAAGGATCTTTCTTTCGAGGTAATCGTGGCTGATAACGCTTCGGCGGATGGGTCGGGAAAAATGGTAAAGGAAACCTTTCCTCAAGTGATTTTGCTTGAAAACAAGCAGAATGTGGGTTTTGCCAAGGCGAATAACCAAGCAATGAAGAAAGCAAAGGGAGAATACCTTTTTCTTTTAAACAGCGATACTCTTTTGCGAAACAATGTTTGCTTAACTTTGAAAAATTTTCTCGATTCTCACCCTCAGGTTGGGGCTGTTGGGCCGCACTTGTTTAATCAGGACGGAAGCTTGCAAGTTTCTTGCAGCGTTTTTCCCAATCTCAGGCAGGCTTTTTTAAACTTGGTTCTTCAGCAACCAGTTTACGGTTATCCGCCAAAGGATTACGATAAAAACTCTTTTTCGGTCGAAACGATTATCGGGGCAGCTTTGATGGTCCCCAGAGCCGTATTTGAGGAGGTCGGCGGATTAGACGAAAGCTACTTTATGTACTCCGAAGATGTGGATTGGTGTCGGCGAATCGCCCAAAAAGGTTACGAAAGATGGTATGTAAAAGAAGCCCAAGTAATCCATTTTGGGGGGAAAAGCAGTTTGCAGGATGCGGCTCGGACCAAAAAAGATTTTAATCGCTCGTTAATGATTTACTATGGAAAATATCACAATCCGTTAGAAACTGCTTTATATGGATTTTGTGTTTGGTTTGGTAGTACTTTCGGATCAGATGTAGTTACATTGAGGAGGATACTGAAGGCGACGGTAAAATGGCTTTTGAAGTTAGTAAACAGTATCAAAAATCAAATATCAAAGCACGAGTTACGAACTTTACGTCATTTCGAAGGAGTGGAACGACTGAGAAATCTAGCCGTAGCGATTAAACGCTTCGCTAGATCTCTCACCCTTCGGGTTCGAGATGACGTGCGTAAGTCCTGATTATTATGAAGTTATCTGTCGTCATTATTACCAAAAACGAAGAAAAAGTGATTGAAGATTGCCTGAAAAGCGTTTCTTGGGCCGATGAGATCGTGGTGGTTGACGATTACAGCACCGACAAAACGGCTGAAATTGCCAAAAAATACGCTTCGAAGCTGCTTTTTCGAAAACTAGATACTTTAGGAAAGCAAAAGAGATTTGCTATCAGCCAGGCAAGGCATGACTGGATTCTTAGTTTAGACGCGGATGAACGGGTAACTCCTGAACTAGCTCAGGAGATTCAGAGTTTGCTAAAGGGGAAACCTCCCCTAGGGGCTTATAATATTTATTTTACCAACCATTTTCTTGGCCACCCTGTCAAGTATGGTGGGGAAGATTATTACCATCTTCGCTTGTTTCACAAAGATTTTGCGGAGATGACCCCGGCGGCGATCCACGAGGGGTTAAGGGCTAAGGGGGAGGTAGGTTTTTTAAAAGGCAAAATCAGCCACTATTCTTATAAGAGTTTAAGGCAGGTAATAAAGAAGTTTTGGCAGTATTCAAAACCGGAAGGGGAAAAACTTTTAGAAAGTGGCGCTAAGTTCCGTTACTTTTACTTGGTTAAATATCCCTTGCTTGATTTCTACATTAGAGTGTTTCATAAGAGAGGCTACAAAGATGGAATTTGGGGAATTCTTTTAGCTTTGGCCTTTAGTTTTTACGAATTTGCCCGCTTTTGGCAGTATTTTCGATTATCCCGCTTTGGCCAGTTTTCTCTTGACCGATCAAAAGAGAAGATTTTACCGAGTGGCATTTCGGTCTCGGTGGTGATTGTGAGTTGGAACACGAAGGAAGTAACCAGGAACTGCCTAACTTCTGTTTTCAGAGAAACTAAAAATTTAAACTTTGAAGTTTTTGTGGTGGATAACGCTTCAACCGATGGGACAGTTCCGATGATAAAAAAAGAGTTCCCCCAAGCTAGATTGATTGAAAATTCTGAAAACAAAGGTTTTGCCGCGGCGAATAATCAAGCGATTAGAAAAGCTGCCGGAGAATTTATCCTCCTACTTAACTCCGATACGATTGTAATAGAGAACGCGATTGAAAAACTTGCCTGCTTTGCTCGGACTCATTCCGATGCTGGAGTGGTCGGGGGTCGGCTTTTGAATAAAGATAAAACTCTTCAACCCTCCGCCCGGAATTTTCCCAATATTTTTACCCATTTTATTGAGATCAATGGTTGGCATAATTGCTTAAAAAAGAACAAATATTTAGGATTTATTCGTAAATTTTATCATTTAATTTCTTCTCACGATAAGAGCCGAAAGGTTGATTGGGTTTCTGGAGCTTTCTTTTTGATCAGAAAAGAGGTAATTGAAAAAGTGGGTTTGTTGGATGAGCATTACTTTATGTATTCGGAGGAAATGGATTTTTGTTTCAGGGTCAAAAAGAAAGATTGGGAGGTTTATTTCACTCCGGAGGCGGAGGTGATTCACCTTGGTGGGGAAAGCGCCCGCCAAGTGAAAGAGGAAATGCTTCTCGCTCAATTTCAGACGTTTCGGCTGTTTTGCCAAAAAAACTACTCTTACTTTAATCGATTACTTTTAGATACTGTCACGAAAGGAGCTTTGACGGGACTTCGGTTAAGAATTTGGCTTAGCCGCAAAGTGAGAGGCGACTCAAGAGAAAAGCAGGAAATGGGAGCAGCTTATGGGAAAGTTTGGGAGGCCTTAAGTTGAATATTTCAGTTGTTGTTGTAAATTGGAACGGTGGGGAGGCAGTTCTTAAAACCCTCCGCTCGGTGACAAAAGCCGCCGGAGAAAAGGAAGTTTGGTTAGTGGATAATGCTTCTACTGATGAGTCGTTGGAAAAAATAAGAGAAGAGTTTCCCTTGGTGAAAATTTTGGCCAATAGGGAAAACCTTGGCTTTGCCCGGGCGAACAATCAGGCTGCCGAAAAGGCTAAGGGAGAATATCTTATTTTGTTAAATCCAGACACCGAGGTGATGGAGGAGACTTTTATCAAAACCAGTCTTTACTTTCAGAGCCATCCGAAAGTGGGTATTATCGGCGGACGACTGGAAAATGAAGACGGTTCGGTCCAAAAATCCGGCCGGCGGGATCCGACAGTACTTCGAGAACTTGTTTACTATTCCGGCTTGTGGAGGTACCACGAAAAGTACTTTCAGGCAAGATTTGACTTCCCGGCTGGATTAGACTGGGAGAAAGACCGGCTGGTTGACGAGGTCTCGGGGGCGTATTTGGCGATTCGACGGAAGGTAGTTGAAGAGATAGGCCTTTTCGATGAACGGTTTTTTATGTATTATGAAGACGCGGACCTTTGTTTAAGGGCTAGGAAAGCCGGATGGCAGGTGGTTTACGTTCCTGAAATAAGAATCAAGCACCTTCAGGGCCAAAGCGCGAAAGTCTTACCTAAGAGGGTAAATGCCTGGCTAATCAAAAGCGCCCTTGTTTTTGCCCGGATTTGGTATCCCTATTATCAATACCTGATCCTGAAGAGTTTTTTTATCCTTAAAGGATTGTTGGAGTTAGGAAAGTTACAGTTGAATGATTTTCTCGGACGAGGTAACAAAGAGGATCGGCAGGATGCGAAGAGGGCGTGGGGAGAAATAATAGGCTAAGTCCCAAATTAAAAGCGCTACTTTATTAAGATCAAAGATCAGAACTCAAAGTGCAAAACCTAGTTTAAAACGCTAAATTTGATTAATGAATAACGATTAACGATTAAAGAAAGAAGAAATATTCCTTAATCCTAAATCATTAATCTTTAATCAAGTAGTCTATACACCCTTTAAAGATTTGTGTTTAAGAACTTTCTTAACTATGATTGTTTCAGTGATCATTATCGCAAAAAATGACGAAGAAAGAATTGAGAGGGCGCTTGAAAGCGTTAAATTTTCCGATGACGTGATTGTGGTGGTTGATGACCGAACCACCGATAAAACGGAAGAATTGGCCAAGAGTTATACTTCAAAAACTTACGTTCGGAAATGGGAAGGTTTTGGCCCGCAGAGGACTTTTGCCGTTTCGAAAACTAAGCATGATTGGGTTCTTTGGATTGATTCAGATGAAGCGGTGACAAAGGAACTTCGGGAATCGATTGAAAAACTGCCGGAAAGCCCTTCTTTTAGTGCTTTCCGGATAGGAATTCTAAGCGAGTTTATGAATAAGTGGATGTATTACTCCTGGTCTCCGGTTCGTGATCGACATATTCGTTTGTTCAATAAACAAAAATGCAAGTTCGATAAAAGTAACGTCCACGAAAAGTTAGTGGTAGACGGTGAAATAGGTTATATCGAAGGGTTATTAGAACATCGGACTTTTAAGGGAATGAATAAACACGTCGATAAAGTTAATCTCTACTCAACTTTGGCGGCTCAGGATTTGTTTCATCGGGGGGTCATTTTCCAGTGGTGGCAGTTAATTTACCATCCAACTTACGCATTTTTAGTTTCTTATTTCAAACGGCAGGGGTTTCGAGACGGTTTAAGGGGCTTTGTTCTCTGCAGCATGTATGCTTTTAACACTTTCCTTGACTACGTTAAGTTGTGGGAGTTAAAGGAGAGCAGGAAGAAATGAAAATCGCTTTCGTGACTCCCTGGCAGGAAAAAGACGGAATCAGTCTTTACGCAAAGGAACTTGTTCAAGGTTTTAAGAGTACTAAGGAGTTGCGTACCTTCCGTTATTTCGAGCCCGCGCGTAAGTTTCCCCGTGATATGGAAGTGATGGTATTTCCGATGAGGCGGGGAGAAGAAGATAGTTGGTCTAACTGGGTTGAGGATATCAATCAATATGACCTAATGCACCTTCAGCACGAATATTCTTGGTGGGGGAGCTACACTAACCCTTGGGGGAACCGATTTCAGAATTTCCTAAAAAGCATTCAGGTCCCTAAGGTGGTGACGTATCATTCCGTGGATTTGATTGGTTTTGAGCGTCCACGATGGGGATGGTGGGGGAAGCGGCAACATCGAAAAGTTTTTAGCGCTGCTGATCAAATTATCGTTCACACCCAAGCGGCTAAGGATGGCTTAGTCAAAAACGATCTTAAAGGAGAAAAAATCCAAGTTGTTCCTATTGGAGTTTCGGAAAGAAGAACCGTTAAAGACTCCGAGGCGCTGAAAAAATTTAACTTGACGGGAAAAAGATTTGTTTCCATATTCGGCTACCTTAATCCCGATAAAGGCTACGAAATTGCTTTGGCCGCTTTGAAAAACATTTTAGATCTTTACCTTGTCATTGGCGGCGATATTCAGGACGAGACAAATCAGCAGTATAAAAAAGACTTAAGGGTTCTTATTTCTCAAGAGGAAAAGATTAAGAACCGAGTGGTTATCACTGGATACCTCGGTGAGGAAGAGATGATATCGCTAATGGATAGTTCCTGGGCAATTCTTCTGCCCAGAACCCACGTAAACGCTTCACATGAATTAAGCTTGGCCTTATCGCAGGGAAAAGCAATTATTGCTTCTGATCTGCCTTATTTTAAGGAAGTTAACGAACGGTATGAATGTTTAGCTATTTGCCGAGCTGGGGATGCGGGATCACTCCAGAAGATTTTAGAGAAAATACTTGCTGACGAAAAATTCAGGAAAAATTTGGAACAAAAGGCAAACCAGTACGCCAAGCGGTACTCTTGGGATTTCGTTGCAAACGAAACTTTGTCAATTTATCGAGCTCTGTAGGGGCGTATTGCAATACGCCCCTACAAGGGTGGTTGAAATTTTGGAGATTGAATTTGAAACTAGCCTTTTACGCCCCATGGGAAATAAAAGACGGTATCTATACCTACACTCGATTTTTAAGAGAAGGTTTAGAGAAAAGCGGTGTGAAATCCAAAATTATTCCTCATTACGAGGAAAGAATGAGCGTGGATTACTTGAAAAGTGTTGCGGAAGGGATTAATAAAAAATATGATTTGGTTCATCTTCAGCACGAGTTTGGCTACTTCGGTAACTGGAAAAATATTTTTAACCCCTTACTTTCAACTTTCCTAAAAAGCATTAAAACTAAGAAAGTGATCACCGTTCATGGTTTTCATCCTTGGCTAGTGGAAATGGATCCTCGCCGGCCCTATCCTCCTTTCCGGCCGTTAAAAAAACTAATCCGCAATTTTCTTCGAGAAACTCCTTGGGCCAAGCACACTTTTAGCCGGGTTTTTAACGAGACGGATGGGGTTATCGTTCACACCGATTTTCACCGAGAGCACCTGATCAAAACGGGCGTGAGGCCGGAAAAGATTGTCGTTATTCCTCATGGGGTGGAGGCTGACCAGGAGAAAGAGGATGGGGAAGCTTGGAAAAAGAAAAAAGGTTTGGGCGGGAAAAGGATTTTAACTATCTTTGGGTTTTTGGATCAGTCCAAGGGTTACGATTTGGCGTTAAAAGCCTTAGAAGAGCTGCCTAAGGAGGTTGTTTTAGTTATCGCCGGAGGGACGCGGATTCCTGAACAAATCGAGTATCAAAAAATGCTTCAGGCGGAGATTGAGGAAAAAAATTTAAAAAGCCGGGTCGTCGAAACAGGCTTTTTAGAGGAAGAAGAGGTGAAGGAAGTAATGGCGGCGACAGATGTTCTTTTAGTTCCTCAGCACTACGCCTCTACTTCCGGATCGCTTCATTTGGGTCTTAGTTTTGGTAAAGCCATCATCGCTTCGGACCTTCCTTACGCTGAAGAATTAAATAAGCGGTTGGAATGTTTAAAACTAATTCCTCGCGGCAGCGACCTCGATTTAAAGAGGGCGGTGGAGGAGTTGTTGGAGGATGATAGGAGAAGAAAGGATTTGGAAGAAAAGGCGATCAGTTACGCTCGGACTTACAGTTGGGAAGAGATTGCGAAGTTACACAAAGAACTTCACGCGAGATTGGTGAAATAATAAATTTGGTGACTACCGTACTTTTCCCTGCCAGTATATAATACATATTGTAATTTAGGCGTTTGGAAAGAGGGTAAGTTGATTCTTTTTTCTAATCTCGAAATTTATAACCGAAAAAAGCGTTTTGTCGTGTTTTTTATTGACTTGATCGGAAGACTGCTATTTTTATTTGCTCCTAGAAATCGGGTAAAAGAATCTATTTTTAAAGACGTAAAGAAGATTTTGTTAATAAGAATGGATTATATTGGCGATGTTGTTATGACGACGGCGGTTATTAAGCCGCTAAGAAAAGCTTTTCCGAACGCTAAAATTAGTTTCCTTTGCAGCCCCTGGTCGAAAGAGATCCTGGAAGGAAACCCTTTTATTGATGAAATAATTATCCACGAGGCTCCTTGGCACAGTAAGAAGAAAAAAGTAGATTGGCTGAAAGAGTGGCGTTTTTCCAAGGAACTAAAACAGAAAAATTTTGATTTAGCTATCGAGTTTCGGGGGGATGTCCGGGATATCTTCTTTTACTCTTACTTGCCTCATATTCCTATCCGAGTAGGGTATGGAAGAGGAGGTGGGGGTTACCTTTTGACCGATGAGGTGGTAACCAACATTGATTTACACTGGATAAGAAGAAATTTGGCATTGTTGGAGTACTTAAAAATTCCGGTGGAAGGGGAAAAACCTAAGGTATTTTGTTCAGATAAAGATAGAAAAGCGACTCGGGAGACGATTAAAAGTTACGACTTATCAGGTGGCAAATATCTTATTGGAGTTCAGTCAATGGCCAGAGTCCAAACTCGAGAATGGCTAGAAGAACGCTTCGCCGAAGTAGCTGATCGATGTGTTCGAGAATTAGGCGCCCGCGTTTATTTCACCGGGGGGCCGAAAGACGTCGAAAAAGTGGCGCGGATTCAGGGAACGATGAAAGAAAAATCGGTTAACCTAGCCGGGAAGTTGAGTTTGAAAGAAGAAGCAGCCTTATTTGAAAAAACTGATTTGTTTTTGTCTAATGAAACTGGTTTGATGCATCTAGCTTCGGCGATGAATGTCCCCCTGGTGGCTCTTTTCGGCCCCCAACTTCCTTCGAGGTTCGGGCCTTTTAGTGATGAACATACGGTTATTTGGCATAATTGCGGCTGCTGGCCATCTGATCAGACAAAATGCCGAGAGCCAAGCTGCATGGAATTGATTTCGGTGGATGAAGTGTATGAGGCGATGAGAAGAATGTTGGAGGAAGGTTGACGTAATGTTACTATGGAAACAGAAAATCAAAGTGTAAAGATCAAAAATCAAAACCTAACTAAAAGTTTAAAAACAGAAGTTAAGTATAGAGCGTTTTGTTTATCAATTGAAGTGATCAGGTTTCTGGGAAACATTGACTCAAGGAATTATATAAGAATTATTACGGATCAACTGGTAAGGTCTACTACTTCTATTGGGGCAAATATAGTTGAGGCAAAAGCATCCGCTTCAAAAAAGGAGTTTCTGAATTACTTTCAAATAGCTTTGAAGAGTGCCAACGAGACAAAGTACTGGTTTGCTATGTTAAAAGAGCTGTTGCCTGAAAGAAAAGAAAGAATTGATGATTTCCTTAAAGAAACAGAGGAAATTGCTAAAATAATTGGAACTAGCGTTTTAACTATGAAAGATAAAAGAAGTCTTTAATTTTTGAACTAGGTTTTGATCTCTGAGTTTTGACTTTTGATCTATATATGAAGAAGCTGCTCGAAAAAATTCAAAAAATCTGGCCTTGGGTCGTCGGAGGATATCTTTACCTCGTTTTGTTATTTCCAAAACTGGCGATTCTTCCCACTGCCTGGGGAACGCCAATAAGACTAGAAGACTTACTTCTTCTTCCGGTATTAATTACTACACTGATTTTACACTTCAGACCTAAAAGTTTTCCTCGTGAGACGTGGCCTTTCCATCTGTTTTTCCTGATCTTAACGGTAATTTTCTTCCTCTCAACGTTGATTGGAACTTTCCGTGGGTCTTTAGGCCGGCCTGATCTGGCTTTCATTTTTGTCTTGAGGATGGTCGAGTATTTTACTTTCTTTTACCTCGCCTTTCTTACCTTTCGAAGTTTTAAGGCGATTTTTGTTTGGATCGCCGGACTAATCTTAATTGCACTCCCAATTGCTCTCTTTGCCATTCTCCAATATTTTGGCGTGGTGGGGGGATGGGGGGGAGGTCAATTCGCTTATCAGTTTTTTAATGAAATACCTCAAGGAAGGGTTTTTTCGACTTTTTCAGGACCGTACGAATTGGGAGCATTTTTAATCATAATCCTTCTTTTTATCCTGGCTTTTTTTCCTTATGTGAAACAACTTTACCAAAAGTGTATCTTACTTCTTATTTATTTATCTGGGGTACTAGCTTTATCCTATACTGGCTCAAGAATACCGCTTCTGGCTTTAGTGGTTGGCGGTTTGATTACTTTGTTTTTCTCTCCTTCTAAAAAGAAAACGAGTTTATTGCTCGCCCTTGCGTTAATCACTCCATTTTTCACCTCCCGAATTTTAGTGGAAAGATACGATCTTTTACTTGCTCACTTAGAATTATCCTTTAATCGAGAGCCTACGGTTAGTCCGGTTCCACCTTCCTTAATAGGAACTTCCGTTGCCTACAACCTAATTCCTCTAAATAAGGAGCTTTTAGAAGCTAAAGAAGAAGGACCAGTTACTTCTGAAGTTACTTTGCCGGAAGGTAGCTTGAGTTTATCTTCTTTTTCGGCTTCCTTATCAGAAACAACTTCGGCATCAACGGCGGCCACAACTTCTGCTACTGTGCCTTCAACGAATCTTTTAACAGAAGAAAAAAAGAGAGAAAAAGAATTGGACCCCTACCAGAGTCTTCCTAATCTGCTTAAGGCAGGCGGGTTTGAAAAGTCTGAAGGCTGGCAGTTGTTTGGCAAAGCTAAAGTAATTGAAAATCTAGAAAAAGCTTATGAGGGAACTCGCTTTTTGCAGCTGGAGCCGGATGAGGAGCCTCAAGGAGTTTCTTGGGAGATAAAAAACCTAGATCCGTATAAACGTTACCGGTTGAGTTTAAAGGTTTATCGGGAAACTCCGGAAGTAGTTTTTCGGTTTGTGACAAATAACGAGGCAGATTGGTTTCCGGTGATGTCTTATCAGGGGTATCGGGGAAAAGTACCGTTAAGTGGTGTTGGACAGATTTACCTGAAAATTTCCAAAAACGCACCCTCGGATAATTGGAGCTTTGCCTCAGTAGATTTTGACAGCGTTACTGATCTTAAAGCATTTACGCCGAATAATCGAGTTATTAAAGGTGTGTTTCGGATTGATGACATTAAATTACAGGAGATCGGAGCGATTCACTCTTTAGTTGAATTGGCCGCTCCGGCTTCACCTAAACTATTCGGTCTTCCCATCCTGGATAAAAGTTTAGCTGGGAGAGTTTCACTCCAATGGCCGCTAGTGATGGCGGAATTTAAAAACAGTCCGATTGTTGGAGGGGGAATGTCGGTAATGGGCACGGGAGTGGATGGGGAATTTATGACCTTACTAGCGGAGACTGGATTACTGGGATTTTTGGCTTTTGTTTCCTTCCTTGTTTTTATCGAGTATTGGTTGTGGAGAAAAAGTCGACAAAGCCTGGGTGTAAGCAAGATATTCTATGTTGCCTTAATGTCTCTCATTGCCGCAATAGTAGTAGAGGGTGTTTTTGTAGATGTCTTCCGAGCTTCTAAAATTGCCAGCCTTTTCTGGTTTTTAGTTGGACTGGGAATTTCGTTTTCTTTTATAAATTCTGTTTCACCCAGGTCTTCTAGGGAAATTGACGAATGGATAGAGAAAAAAGTTCGCTCAAATAGGTTTTTTAGTAGAGCCTGGCTCTTTTTCGCTGGGATTAAAGCATTCCTCTTTAGCCGGAAGCCTTTGGAGTTTATTTTTGACTACCTTTTGCTTTTCTTCTTGGCTTTCAACGTTTTGTTTCCAAAAATTCCCCTTTACGGCACCGGCGTCATGGCGACTCCGATAAGGGTAGACGACCTCGTTACGGCGGGACTCTTGGGAGGAACGATCGTTCTAGGTTTAGTTTTGAAGAGAAAACTTTTGCCCTCTAAAGATCGTCTTCTTCTATTGGCGGCTTTGTTTGTAGGGATGATGGTGGTATCTTCGGGTTACGGGATAGTAACGGGAGTAGTCCCTGATTACAAGCTTCCAGGCTTATTTATTTTTCGCCAACTTGAGTATATGATTCCGCTCTATGTTGGCTTGGTTACCCTCCACTCTTTCAAGCAAATTAAGATTTATCTAATTACCTTTACCCTATTAGTAATTCCCGTGGCTATTCACACTTTTCTTCAACTTTATGGGATTTGGGGCGGTTATGGCGGGGGTTTTTACAACTACCAGTATGTTCGAGTGGATGATCGAGTTTTTGCTTCTTTCTCCGGACCCTACGAGATTGGTGCCTATTTTGTCATTACCTTAAGTTTGATTGCTGCTTTAGTGGTTGGCTTAAAAAGATGGTTTAGGGTCGGGGCAGTTTTACTTTTTGCTCTAGCCATTTATTCTTTTTCTTTTATTAATGCCCGAATTCCCCTCGTCGCTCTCTTTGTTTCCATGCTCTTTTTGATACCAGCAACGCGAAAGATTTTTACGCCCTTATTAATAGCTTTCGTAATTCTTGTTGCTCCGGTTTTTATTTCTCCAATTGCTCAGTATCGAGTTAATCAATTTATATCTGAAATTAACATGCGCTATTTGAAAGATATGCCTTATTTTAAGGACGATTGGTTTCAAACAAACATAAGAATATATATTGGCTCCACGGTGGATCGGGTAGATAAGTTTTACCAAGCACGCTCAGAGGGAATTAAGATCCCGTGGTTGTCTAACGATTCGTTTAATAAAGAAAAGACTGGTTCTTCTCCAGAAAAGACAGAAAACCAAGATGTTATTTCTCAAACCACTCCGGCCAAAGAGTCGGAAGGGGTCCAGTCGGAGTTGGTGATTTCTGAGCCTACTCCGGAAAATTTTCCCAAAGAAGAAGAGACGAATCCAGCCCCAACGCCCCCACCCCCTCCGATTTCAGAAACGAAAAGGTTATATGAGAGATTTGCCCTAAGCGATGGTTCTTTAAGTTGGCGATTGGAAACACATTGGCCAAAAGCCATTGAAACTTGGCAAAAAAGTCTTTTAATAGGATCCGGGATGTCGGTTGTGGGAATTGGGGTGGATAGTGAATATCTTACTCTTTTAGCCGAAACTGGTCTGGTGGGGTTAGTGATTTTCTCTTCCTTTCTCGGCTATCTTATTTATCGGAGTTTTTCTGTTTTGAGAAAAATCAATTTACAGTTAGATAAGGCTTTGCTTTCGGGAGTAACTGTAGCGTTAATCGGACTGGTAATCGAGGGTGTATTGGTAGACGTATTTCGCGCTTCTAAAATTGCCTATCTTTTTTGGTTTTTCGTGGCGGTGGTTATCGTTTCAACTAAACTAGGACAAAATAAAAAAGAACAAGTGACTTTAGATCAACTTAAGGGGGAAAGATTAGGAAGTTAGTATATGTACTGCTGCTGTTAATTATTACTGCAGGAGTTTTTTGGTATACAGTTGAGCTTAGGAAACCTTGGTTCGGGACACTTTCTACCCACCATCACCAATTTATTTCTGGCAGTACCCTAAAGTTTAGCAAAAACTGGTATAAAGAAGGGCCGCTAAACTTAAAGTTTGGTACCTTTGAGAATCCGCAATCGGTGGAATTCCCAGACCTTTCAAGCAGAGGACCTTATCCTTCTTACCCTCCTGGTTATGTCCTGCCGATTTATCTAACCAGCGTTGTCGTCAATCAAGAACCTAACCCAGTAATGTTAATGAGTTATAACCTTGTTAATCATTTGCTAATCGCTTTTTTTCTTTCCTTGACTATTTTTTTCTTTTTAAGACAGTTAAAGTTCAGCAATTTAAGTGCTTTTTTGTTTGCCGTAATTCCCATACTTATTGAACTGTTGCTACCTCCTCCTCTTTATTTTCACCAAAACGTTTATTTTGCCGATCAGGCGGTAATTCTACCTTTTGTCCTTTTTATCTTCCTAGAGGTAATTAAAAAAGATATCAGAGGGAAGTCTGGGATTGGCGTGAATCTCTTACAAGGTCTAGTTCTTTTCTTGGGAGTATTAACAGATTGGTTATTTATTTTTGTTGCTTTGGCAATGTATTTGAAACGCTTGATTTTAAATGATTTAGGGAAAAGCTTTGTTTCGGTCTTAATATCTAGTTTTAAATTCTGGTTTCCAGTAGTACTGGCGTTATTTTTATTTATCTTTCAGCTTTACCTTTTAGATGTATTACCGCAATTCTTTGGAAGGTTTAACTCTTGGACTGGGTTATGTAAGCTAACTTGGGCAGATTTTAACAGTGTCCTTTGGGGGGAGCATATTTCTCGTGGTTATTCAAAGTTAGCGGTTGGATTACTTTGGGGAAGCTTGGGAATATTTATCCTTGCAGCAGTTTACCTTCTTTTTCAGCACTTTAAGAAAAGGTTTGTTTGTGAAGAGATAAAAAGAACAACACTTTTAATAGGTATTTTACTTGTTCCTTGTTTCTTACAAGTTTACGCAGTGAAGTGCCACTCAATTACCCATAATTTTTCCGTTTTGAAGTTTTCTGTTCCTTTAGCAACCGTGCCTTTTGTTCTTGTTCCGGTCCTTTTGTATCTGTTACTGAGGCCAAGGATAAAAGGTGACATTCTGAGGATTTTTAGAAAAACTAGAATTCTAATCGTTATAAGTATTGTTGCGCTTGTGTTTAGTTACCTAGGTTATATCCATCCCCGCTTTATTTATTTTTTCCCTGAAGTTGATAAGCCTATTGAAGAAATTGGGGGTTTCATTTCTAATAATACTGGCTACAAAGACATAGTCTTTTCTCCTGATTTTGAAATTCCCCATAACCCCCCGGAGCAACTTTCTTATTCCATGAAAAGGGTTTACCTGGCTAGTTCGATTGAAGATATATATAGCAAAGTTAAAGCAGTTGAAGAAGAGTTTGAGATTAATATTTTTACTTTGGGTCAAGAGGTTAACAGCAACGAAATGGGCAAATTAGTAACAAAGGCTTACGATATAAAAAACCAAGGGGCAATGCGTTTATATAAGATAAAAAAAGAGGTTTTCTTGGAAGAATATAGTAAAATAAAAAAAGCAAATAGCCAAGTTAATTAACTCAGTTTAGTTATTGCAGGAGCGTATGAAAGTTTTAGTAACTGGAGGAGTCGGGTTCATCGGTTCTCATCTCTCTGAAAAATTGCTTGATAAAGGATGGAAAGTTGTCGTTTTAGATGATTTTAACGATTTTTACAGTCCGAAAATAAAAAGAGAGAATGCGGAGGTTATCGCTCGTAAGGGTGCTTTAATCGTTGAGGGTGATATTAGGAATCCCCTAATAGTGAAGGAAGCGGTCAAAGATGTTGAAGCGGTGGTTCATTTAGCCGCTCGGGCAGGAGTGAGACCTTCTGTTCAAAACCCCTCTTTGTACCAAGAGGTTAACATTCTTGGGACGACAAACCTTTTAGAAGCGGTTGAAAATCTAAATTTAAAGGCTTTTATCTTTGGTTCTTCCTCTTCTGTTTATGGCGAAAGCCAGAAAATTCCTTTTTCTGAAGTCCACTCGGTTGATAATCCGATTTCTCCCTATGCCGCCAGTAAAAAAGCGGGGGAGCTCATTTGTTACACATACCACCATCTTTATAATATTCCGGTTACTTGCTTAAGGTTCTTTACAGTATACGGACCGAGGCAAAGACCTGATCTAGCGATTCGGAAATTTGCTGATTTGATTGAACA
>JAGVAV010000037.1 GCA_020060105.1 Candidatus Woesebacteria bacterium
CTCGCCGAGTTTACGGACATGAAAGCTCCGGCTATTACGGCGTGTATGGAATGCAGCAGATCGACATGACAATCAAGGAGTATAATTGGGCCCGAAAAAATTGTCCAGACACGATTTGGCCTGAAGACACCGAAGAAGGATACCGAGGGGATTAAATGGTGTCCTTCCCATCCGCTAACCGATTGGTATAAGATTGCAAATTCATTAGCCTACTCTCCCTAAAGATTATGTGAGGAAACAAACTTTTGATCAAATGGAAAAGAGAAGAGCCCCTTATCGCTTGTAAACGTTAAGAGGCTCAATATATGTGACCTGACCACCAAAGCCTTGCGCGTAGGCGGGCGGAATCACAAGAAACAAGGAGAAAAGAAACTTAAGGCCTCAAGTCCTCAGTTTCAAGTTATACCGCCGAGAAACCGGTCGCCGAGCCAAAGTCGTCGCCAACCTCGACAACACAGCGGCACATGAAGTGAAGCTCGCTGTCGATAAAGAGGAAGCACAGCGCCCTGTCGAAAACGTCCTCAGCCTCGAGCCTGTACTCGTCTCCCGGACAGTCAATGTAAAGGTGTTCGTCTGCCGTTAAGCGACCGGGGTTGGTCAACAACATATGGCCGACGAACCAGGCGGGAAGACAAAACTCTGCCGAATGGCGTTTGGTTACTTCCCGGCGAGACTCTTGGACGCCGTATCCAGCGTACTTCTTCCCTGTCTGAGCGGGAATCACCAGGTAGTCGCCACAGGTTTACCGCTCGATCAGCTGGATGCTCTCCGCCGCCGAAGCCAAAACTCTGACTCGATCAGGAGTAAGCTCTCCGGCTCGACAATTATAGAAAGGTCGCTGATCGGCCAAGTGGCTCAGGATTGTCATCTCCAACAATCTTCCGTAGCCACTGACAAACGGGTCATCGACTCCAAGCTTTTTAGCCACGCTGGTCAGCTTGGGAATCACGAACAAGCCATCCGCCTCTTGGGGAATGTTCCGCTGTTCCCACGCCAGCTGAAAGACATACAAGGAGTCCAAGTCTGGATAAACCTTCCTCAGAACCTCGATTTGTTCCTTGACTGACTTGGGTCTCCAAACCCCCCGAACCTTTCGCGTTAGCATTTCTCGGGTGAGAGTTCCGTTGCCGATCTGAACTAGAATGTCTGATGCTTCCACCAGACGCTGCAGTTCCTGCCTGCTGAATCCATGTTCGTCGAAGCGCTGGATAAGCGCCTTCAACGGACCCCATGCGGTGGTTTGAGTAGCCACTTGACCATCTCCTTCTTTTTTCTTTGCTTCTGCTTCCAGCAGAGCAGCTGTTATTATATCAAAAAAAGAAACTAAAAGTCAACTATAGGCTAGGTCGTATTGAGAAACGTTTGCGTCCTATCCGGGTACTAAGTGTTCGAACGTTAAAAATATTGATATGTCACAAGGGGTTAGATTAGGTGGTGGTTTCTAAAGGCGAATCCAGAAGCAGTTTTAAGATATTTCTCATCTCGGGAGATAAACCCCATGTAGCCTTGGCGAAGTGGGATGGCTCCGATTGGTAAAGGGTGTTAGAATTCTTTGGAAAAAAGACAAAGCGCCCCGAAAGACCGAAATCTTCAAGGGCGCTAAAAGTTAGTGCCTACAGAAAAAGGTCTGGACAAATGCCTCTGCGTCAGAGATCAGATCCGCTACGTCAGTGAAGGGGTATTCCTGCTCCAGAAACTCCTTCGACAAAGGAAAGGAGTCTCCTCTTCTAACAAACTTGACGTGGCCACACTTACCGTGTGTCACATTCCACCCGGGAACCACCATCCCCCGGCCGAGGAGACGAAGATTCCTGTCACGAGGAGGGAATTGAACAACTATAATCCTTTCTGCTTCCTCCCCTTCCTCTGTCACAACCGTGTCCCCGCAAGCGCAAATGTAAGTCCACCCTGCAGGAACAGGCCCTAAGGCCGCCATCAGTCCAGCGTCTTTCACTGTCTTTGACACCTTGTTTCTCCTCAAAGAATATTTTGACAGTAATTATACCTCATTTTAAGCAAAAAGTCAAACTATAGGTTGTATTTCTGCTTTGTGGGTATGTGAGAATGAGAAAAATATATTGCTGTATCAGATAAATTAGGGGTAAAAATCAATGGCTCAAGTGATTATTTAGATAATGTTTCTTTGAGCATTAAATTTAGGCTTGTTCTGCCCCTGCCAGTTTTAAAATACTTCTCCCGTCTTAAAGCGTCGTACTTGTTTTCGTAGGCTTCATAGAAAATTAGTTTGAAGGGTTTTCGAGGATTGGTGGCTAGAGACTTACCCTCATTATGCTCAGTAAGTCTTTGTCTCAAGTTAGAGGTAAAACCGATGTAAAGCCCGTTATCTTTGAGGCTTTTGAGAACATAAACGTAAAACATTTTTACTCTCTAGTAATGCTGCCAGAAACATTTTGGAATGGCTCCGCCACGTACCGAATTTTGAGCAGGTTATTTTCACCTCCAACGCAAAATGTTAAACAGTTTCTGATGAAAAACTAGCCTTAGAGTATCAAATGCTCAAAGCCTGGTACGTGGCTCGGAGCGGTAAAGGATGTTAGAAATTTTTACTACTAGTTTAAACCAATAATTAGGGGCTGTTGATACATTGCTGCACCAAAAGCCCCAACAAGAAGAAATTCCAGATAACCCTACCGGCTTTGCCAGATCTTTCTCGCTTCGTTCTTCGTGAACCACCTTTCTGGACAACCTAAATCCTTAAACTCAGGGGCCTTACTTAGTAGAGCGAGAGCTAGCACTTTCGCCTTCCTTTCAAGTTCTGAATCGTGGATCTGTCGCCAGTCCTTGTCCAGAAGCTGGGAGTAGAGGTACTCGTCGGCGGTGAAATCCAGGGCGATCACGTAGCTAGCTGGGCCTTGGCCAAAATCTGTCGTTACCTCGAAATGGCATTTGTTCCAACCCAGGTCACAAAACTCGAGACCGAAAACAATGCCTGAAGGTATATCGGCAATTGGTCTTTCAGACGTCAAGTCGACATTGAACCAGTTGCCACCGCGAAGCTCTTCTGCTCGAGTGACCCGCCAAAGATCACCCAATACGTCACCAACTTTAGGAAGCACGATTGGTTGATCTAGAATTCTTGGCATTTTCATCTCCTCTCTCTTTTAGTTAATTGTGGATTATTATATCAAAAAATCGGGGGAAAGTCAAACTATAGGTTGAATCCTCAGTTTGTGGTAAATGGAAAATAGGTTGATGTGTTAAGATATTTTAGAGTTAAAAAATCAATGGCTCCGGCGGAGGGATTCGAACCCCCAACCAAGGGATTAACAGTCCCCTGCTCTACCGTTGAGCTACACCGGAATGACGAGGCTCAAAATAGCTTCCATATTATACCACTCTGAAAACTCAAAACGCAAAGGCTAGTGGTAAAAATAACGGCTAAAATCCTAAACAATGTTCAAATTCATAAAACGATTGGTAAACTAGGAACGGAGATAAATATTTTCGCTTCGCTAGATTTCTCTCCTCCTTCGCTAAAGCTCCGGAGGATGGAAGTGACGAAAGTTTGCGCCTTGATCTTTGCACTAAACAATTTATTCTAAATAGTCTCTTAATTTCTTGGATCTAGTCGGGTGGCGGAGCTTTCGGAGAGCTTTAGCCTCTATCTGGCGAATCCTTTCCCGAGTCACTCCAAATTCCTTCCCCACTTCCTCTAAAGTTCTCTGCCGGCCGTCTTCCAAGCCAAAGCGCAACCGCAGCACTTTTCTTTCCCGATCGTTAAGAGTATCTAAAACCTCGCCAACGTGGGCCTTCAAAAGCTCATGAGAAGCGGCATCCTCTGGGCGCACTTCTTCGTCGGGAATAAAGTCGCCCAAAGTCGAGTCTTTTTCTTCCCCAACCGGAGCCTCTAAAGAGGTCGGTTCCTGGGAAACTTTAACAATCTCCCGAACTTTATCGACTTCAATCCCCATCTCCCGAGCGATTTCTTCCGGCGAAGGATCCCGGCCCAGTTCCTGCATTAACTTTCGGTGCGTCCGAACGTAACGGTTAATCGTTTCCACCATGTGAACGGGAATTCGAATGGTCCTGGCCTGATCGGCAATGGCCCGAGTAATGGCCTGGCGAATCCACCAAGTCGCGTACGTGGAAAACTTAAAACCCTTTTGCCAATCAAACTTCTCAACCGCCCGGATCAAACCAATGTTTCCCTCCTGAATCAAATCGAGTAAGGATAATCCTCGACCCACGTATTTTTTCGCGATCGAAACAACCAAACGAAGGTTGGCCTGGACTAATTTCTCTACCGCTTCTAGGTCACCTTTCTCGGCTCTCTTGGCTAAGGCCACTTCCTCCTCTGATTTTAACAAAGGAATCCGACCAATTTCTTTAAGATACATTCTCACCGGATCGGTAATGTAGCTTTCCTCTACCGCCGTGATAACTTCCAACTCTTTTTCTAACTCTGAGGGTTTGTGTTCAGCGGCCGGATTATCGCCGGCTTCCTCTGAACCGACTTCAAAAACATCAATCCCTTCCTCTGCTAATTGGCTATAAAGCTCATCCAGAGCCGCTAAATTAGTTTCCGCCTCCGGAAAAAGAGCCAAAATTTCATCTTGAGTCACAAAACCATGTTCCCGACCTCGATTAATAATTTCCTGAGCTGGTGAAAGCCCTTTAGCCATAAGTTTTTCTCCTCAACAACTCAATTATACTTTTTCAACTGTAAAGTTAGATCACGAAACTCTTTACGTAACAGTTCCAATTTTACCATATCATTCAAGATTTCGGCTTGCTTTACTTCTAGGGCCAGTTTTTTCAATCTCCGACGTAAGTTTAAACTTTTCAGCTCATTAACACAAGCCCTAAATTCCTTCTCTAGTCTTTCCTCATCTTCAAGTAAATAGTCTTCTATTTCTGTCAACAATAACTCATCCACCAAACTCACTAACTCTCCCGGCAAATCCAAAACATACTTTTTTACCTTAAAGCCTTCTTTGTCTTGGCAAAACAGTTGATGCCTTTCGTAAAGAACTCTCAGCTTTTCATTCAAGAAGTCTGTGGCCATCAACTCTTGGGATCGAATTTTTGTCTGTAGCAACAAACTCAGTAAATATCTTTCTAAAACCTCGCCCCGATCCAACCGAACGGGAGGTTTTGATGGATAAGTGTTTATCGAGGACGCAGACTTACTGGTCTCAGCTCTTTTTCCCAAAACCTTTACCAAAGCCGATTCCTCCACTCCTAGAAGGCTGGCTAGCCTCTGAAGATAGTGTGAACGGGCTATCTCGTCATCTAGTTTTTTTAACAAAGGCAAAACTTCGGCGCTGATCTTCCGCTTACCTTCCAATGTCTCCAACCCATGGCGAGAAACAGCCGAAGATAAATAATAATCATAAATGGGAATGGATTCCCTCACGCTTTCCTGCCAAATTTTTGGACTTTTACGGGCGCACTCATCCGGATCTTTCCCAACCTTTGGTTGAATAATACTTATGTTCAGTCCGGTGTTTTCCGCCATTTCTATCGCCCTTTTACTAGCAGCATAGCCAGCGGAGTCTAAATCAAAGCAAAGGCCGATGTTGGAAGTGTAACGGTTAAGTAATTGCAATTGAGGGAAGGTCAAAGCCGTTCCTAAAGGAGCCGCCACATTCTTTACCCCCGCTTGACAAGAAGAAATCACGTCCAAATTACCCTCTACCAGAACTACTTGATTTACCTTTTTTATCTCTTCTTTGGCAAAATAAAGACCATACAAAGTTCTTCCCTTGTCAAAAACAATTGTTTCCGGGCTATTTAAGT
Organism: Candidatus Woesebacteria bacterium; assembly: GCA_020060105.1. Classification (GTDB taxonomy): domain Bacteria; phylum Patescibacteriota; class Microgenomatia; order Woykebacterales; family 2-01-FULL-43-14; genus JAGVAV01. The sequence continues at coordinate 5,761 of JAGVAV010000037.1, forward strand.
ATTTAGGCCCACCTTCGCCAAGGCTTCGGTGGGCAAGCCCGCCCGCAAGGTCTGATTCTGGCTCACGGGTAGGCTCCTCTGAGCCTAGCACGCGCCCGGAAAATCCAACCACCTCGCCCCGAACGTCATGAACCGGAAAGATGATTCTTCCCCGAAAACGATCGTAAAACCCCTCCCCCCTGCCTGACGAAACGATCAATCCAGTCGCTAGTAAATCTTGCAAACTAAAACCCTTCTTGGTTAAATATTTCGCCACAAACTCCCATTGATCGGGGGCGTAGCCTAGCTGAAACTTTTTAATTGAATTAAGCGTCAAACCCCGTTCCTTCAAATAACCTAAGGCCTTCGCCCCGGAAGGGTGCTCTAGCAACACCCGGCTATACAGTTGAGCGGTGGTTTTATTAATCAAAAACACCCTTTCCTTCTGCTCCTCAATTGGCGAAGGATGATACTCTTTCAGCGCCACTCCCGCTCTCTTCGCCAGTTGTTTTAAAGCTTCCCCAAACTCTATCCCTTCCAATTTCATTAGGAAATTATAAATATCGCCACCCTCCCCGCAACCAAAACACTTATAGATCCCTCTCTCTTGAGAAACCATGAAAGAGGGAGTTTTTTCACTGTGGAAAGGGCAATTAGCTTTGTAATTTCGGCCCGCTTTTTTCAGGGGAATATATTCAGAAATAAGACTGACAATGTCAGTTTTTGACTTGACTTCCTCTATTTGACTATCCACTTATTAATCTCCCTAAACTGGTTCTCTAAACAGTGACGGGTGTCTACCTTCGTTGATAATTGCAGTTTAACCGGGGAAAAGCAGTTTGTAAAGCTCCTGTCGAAACTTTGGATCAAGACGAGCTCGCCAGAGAGTGCCGACAAGTTCTTTTTCATAAAAAGAAGGGTCTTCTGAAAGCATTATAAACTCGTTGAAGCTGACTAACTTAAGGTCAATTCTTTCTCCCGCGTCTAGCTGAGGGGCCCGATCGTAAGAGCAACCTCGAGCCACAAAAATATAAACCGTCCAGACGATCTTACTTACTGGATTTAGCTCTTTCCACAACATCCAGTCTCTCGAGACATAACCAGTTTCTTCAAGCAACTCTCGTTTGGCTGCCGATAAGGGCTCCTCGCCTTCATCACAACAGCCGCCGGGCAAAGAAGGAAAGGGTACTGGCTGATCCGGCTGGCTCTGGGCCTGGAGAATGATCTTATCTCCAACTGTAGCAATCACTTGGGCGGTATCCGGTCTTTTCAAGCGCTCAAAAGTCGCAATGCTGTCATCATACATCTTTTGTTCCCACTGCCAAACCTCAAAAATCACGCCTTTGAAAACTCTTTTAGCGTTTTCGGGTAGCTCATTTCTCATAAATTTAATTAACTAAATTAATTGGACTTCCCTTTAAATAGGCTTCAACGTTGTCAATCATAATGTCGTTCGAAGTTCGAGCGGTTACATCAGTCCAAAAAGCAATGTGTGGAGTAGTAAAGCTCCTATCACTTTTTAACAATTCGCGGTAAGCGGGGTTACTTGTATCCCCCACCCCAATGTCCCCAGCATCAATTGCCGCTCCTGCAATATTCTTTCCAAGGGAGTCTTTAAGTGCTGCAACGTCAAAAGTTTTTAAAGCAGCGATCGAAATAAAATACGATCCTTTTTTAAAAATACTAAAGAAATTCTTTTCGAGCAAACCTTCTGTCGAAGGCTCATATCTTAAACAATTCGCAACTACATCCACATCTTTTACACAACTTAAAAGGTCATCGCCCCTTTTAAAGTAACTTACATTCATTCCGAAAGCCCCACAAAGTTCACCAACTCGTTTGCCTACATTTCCCGCACCTAAGATACAAACTTTCTTTCCTGAAAGTCCTAAAGTTTTTTCAGGAAAAGAGTTTCTGGGCAAATTATTAACATTTATATACCCTGGCAGCTGTCTAAATAGGTTTAAAAGCATCGCCACCACCCACTCTGCCACTGCTTCTTTATTGCAGCCAGGAGAATTTGAAACTAAGACATTAATTGATTTCAATTTAGGAAGATCCAGCCAACCAACACCGACAAGAGGAAGAGAAATAAATACGTCTTTAAGACCTGTGGCTTTTTCCTTCAGACCACATTCACCAGAACAAATAACATCAGCCCCTTGACACCTGGATAACCACTCTTCAGGGGTTGCAGGTACTTCATCGTAAAAAGTAACCTCGCCTAAGCTTTTTAGGCGTTCTATCTGGTCAGGGTATAGATCCATGTCTTGGGTAATAACAATCTTTTTTCGCGTATTCATTTTATTAACATTAAACCAACCGACTGTTTCTAAAAGCTTGTCCAGAACCAGTTTTCAAGTATCTTTCAAAACGCAAAGCGTCAAGCCTATTTTTAAAAGCACAGAACCACAGTAATTCCAATGGTCTTAGATTTCTTGTTGACTCCGCAAACCCTTTTTCATGCTCTCTTAAGCGTTCTCTCAAATCAGGCGTAGAGCCTGTATAGATAGAGTTATCTTTTAGTTTTAGAAGGTAAACGTAGTACATGTAACCCTCTGCTAAAGCTACGGGTTACACACTTCGCTTATCAATTCTAGATTTTCGTAAAAACATTACCTCTTAAGTACTACATGGTCGAAGACCACACGAAGCTTTAGCGAAGTGTGGCGGAGGAGGAGGGATTCGAACCCCCGATAGTCTCACGACTATATTCGCTTTCCAAGCGAACGCACTAGGCCAGCTATGCGACTCCTCCAAACACAGTTAAGAACTCAAAATTCAAATCCGATCCCGATTAAATCAGATTCAAAAGCTAACATTTTCTTTAGTTATTTTAACAGTTCTTTGGCACGTTGAAAAACTTCTTTATCTGTTTTAAAAGTTAATTTCTCTTCTACCTGATCAGCAAGGACCCACCCACTGTTCTCTACTTCCCAGTCATGATCCTTAATATCTCCAGAGACATATTTCATTAAATAAAATTTCACCGTCTTACTGATCTTTTGCCCCTCTTGACGATAAAAATAATGAGTCTCGCCAGACTCATCCACTATTTCTGCTTCCACCCCGCCTTCTTCTCTCACTTCCCGGAGAGCCGTCTCTTTCATTGATTCGTCTTTCCCAACCAACCCTTTTGGAAAACCCCAGCCATGATGACCGCTGTGCTGCACCAGCAAAACATAAAACTGATCATTTTCATTCTTAAAAACTATTCCCCCAGCCGAATATTCTCTTTTCCATTGACTTTTTTCTGCCACGCTACCTCCATAGGCCTGATCCATCAGGTCTGGCGTCTTGCCACCCGTCGCTAAAGTTATGGATGGTTTGCCATCCGAAGCTTTAGCGGAGGATGGCGCGCTCGGCGGGACTCGAACCCACAGGCTTCGGCTCCGGAGGCCGACGCTCTATCCATTGAGCTACGAGCGCCAACAAAAATAAAAGATCAAAAAGCAAAATGCAAAGTTAGAAAATTAATAAATTTCGACTTTACAATTTTAACTTTGCACTTTGAACTTTTAACTGGGTGTGGCGGCGGGAGCAGGATTCGAACCTGCGACCCCAAAAGATGAGGTAATTGTTTTCGAGACAATCGCTTTCGTCCACTCAGCCATCCCGCCCAAACAATTAAAAATACAAAGTTCAAACCCGACTTAATCGTATTCAAAATGCAAAGTATCTTCCTCTGATTTTATGAGAGCGATATTTTCTAACGAAAAATAAATAACGAAGCTAATTTTTGCTGTCTTGGTAACTTTTCACTTCGAACTGCTAGTGGCTCACCACGTTTAAACCATGGATACCGGCAGTTTTTGACTAAAGGTTTCAACTCTGACTTAATTCCTTTAGAATCACGCTTTGAAGTCACTGGTTTAAACATGACCTGCCACCCGTCGCTAAAGTTATGGATGGTTTGCCATCCGAAGCTTTAGCGGAGGATGGCGCGCTCGGCGGGACTCGAACCCACAACCTTCAGATCCGCAATCTGATGCTCTATCCATTAAGCTACGAGCGCTAATCGCTTCGCTCAAATTAAAAGTTTAAAGTTAAAAGCGCAAAATTATTAATAACTTTTAGGTTATTGAAGGACTTCTTTGGAAACAGGTTCAGCCACACTCCGGCTCTTTTCTATCGGCACACGATTAACCAGCCCCTCCGTGGCTTTTTCCCACCAATTGCTTTTAGGGAGCTCTCGAAAAGGAAGGTATTGAGAAAGAAATTCCTTAATCTTTTCTTTTTGGTCGGCCGGGTAAACCATCGTTAAACGACCAGGAAAGCCAACCTTCACATCAATATTTAAGACGGGCTCTCCATACTTTTCCGAAAACCAAAAGTCAAGCAACTCCGACCAAAGGTACTCCTGATTCCCCGAGATTATCCCTTGAGTGGTAATTTTATGCTCCACCTCCTCGGGTGGAACAGTCGCCAAAACATAAACCACAAAAACTACGGCAATAATCGCCCCAATTAAAATCAATTCCCCCATGTAAAGAAGGACCACCGAAATAACCGCCAACATCAAACCAATGTTAATAAACCACTTTTTACTTCGAGGTCGAAAAACTCGGGAAGGAGCTCGCCAAACCATCAGGTTCTCGGCCCGCTTTTCCAATTCTCGTTGCCCTTCGGGAGATGGTTCTTCCCTTGTTGGCAGACCTTCCACCGGTTCTTCGGATCCTTCCAACCTTCTAATCTCGCCTTGAATCTTACCTAATTGATCTTTTAATTCTTTTAATGTGCTTTCTGTCGTCGGATCGGGCATACTATCCTCCTGTTAAACGTGGTGCATGTAACCCTACGCGTAAAACTTCGGGTTACACACTTCGCTTATCAATTCTAGGTTTTCGTACAAACATTGCCTCTTAAGCACCGTATGGTCAAAGACCACACAAAGCTTTAGCGAAGTGTGGCGGAAGGGGTGGGATTCGAACCCACGAGGCACGATTAAGCACCAAGCGGTTTAGCAAACCGCCGCACTAGACCAGCTATGCGACCCTTCCTAATAATTAAAAGTTCAAAGTTAAAAAAGCAAAGTTATTAAACCAATGGCTTCTTGATTTCGTAACTTTTAACTTTTCATTTTGAAACTTTAATTATATTACGTGCAATATATCAGAAAACAGCGTAAAATTCAATCAGAATGAGAACGCTTTCGGGAATCAAAAACTTGTTTCTAGAAGTCTTTTTCCCCAAAACCTGCCTCTTTTGTAGCAAACCCCACACCTATCTTTGCCTTGGTTGCCTAAAGAAACTCCAAACCGAAAGGGAAAGCGTTTGTTACCGCTGTCAAAGACCCGCCATCCACGGCTTTACCCACCCCGCCTGCCAAAAAAAGTTTGGCCTTGACGGGATCCTAATTGCCTCCTCTTACGATAAAGTCTTGAAGAAAACCATTCACGCCTTCAAATACCGCTTTATTAAAGAACTCGAGGAGCCCCTAGGGAAAATTTTAAACAACTTCCTTGAGGATAAGCTTTACCCGACAGACATAATCATCCCCGTTCCCCTTCATTCCCAAAAATCAAGACAGCGAGAATTTAACCAATCCTTGTTACTGGCCGAGAAAGTTAGTCAAAAGTTTCATTTACCTCTTCAACCCAAGTTACTCATTCGAAAACGAGCGACTTCCTCTCAAACCGAGTTTAACAGAGAAGAGCGTTACCGCAATCTCAAAAATGCCTTTCATTGTCCTCACCCAAGGGAAATCGAAGGGAAAAAAATCTTGCTTATTGATGATGTCGCCACAACGTTTACGACACTAGAGGAATGTAGCAAAGTTTTGAAAAAAGCCGGGGCCAGAAAAGTCTGGGCGGCAGTGTTAGCTCATGGAAGATAAGAAGTTAAAGAAAATGTTTATTCGTGAAGGCTCTGCCTGAGGCCGTCTTGAGATACTTTTCAAAAAGAATTGCTTTTTTCTTGGAACAAAAGGAACAATACCAAGCTAATTTAATCGGGCGGTAGTTTGAGGTTGAAGTTACACCACCTTCTTGGTGTTTCTCGATTCTTTTCTTGAGGTTCTCCGTCTGGCCAACGTAGTGTTTTCCGTTTGTTCGCAGCAAAATATATACGTAAAACATGGGTTAATGCGTTGTCTAACTGTTGGGGGCAAAAAGTGGCCCTCCTTCGTCCGCCAGTTGGCGGACTACGGGCGGGCAGTCTTCGTTGATATTATAAAGAGTAGTAGGCATACCCATTAGTCTAGAGTTTTAACGAAAACTGGCCTGCCAGTCGAAGCTTTAGCGAAGACTGGTGGAGCTGAGGGGAATTGCACCCCTGTCCGAAAAAACGACCCCGAAGTGGAACTACAAGCTTAGTTGATTGGCAATATTCCTTACCAACAAACCCAACCAACAAAAATTGTCAGTAAGTAAGGTTGATAAAAATTGGATAAAACCAGGGAAACCAACCCTAATAATCCATCCCAACTATGGTCATGCCTTAGTTACTCCGCTGGGAGAGAGTAAATAAGACACCTACCCGTTACGCAGTTGCGTAAGCATAGGTAGGAGAATATGCCTTGTTGGCATTTATCAATTTGATAGTCTTTTTCGGCTTTCTATCATGGCCGGCTTGCCCACTGTCAAAGTGCCTTCCCGTCGAAGCTAAACAGCCCCAAACGCTAGAATCTAGAAATTAGAAAATAGAAAAAATCGCTACTATTTTCTACTTACTATTTTCTATTTTCTTTTTAGTTTCGCTTCTCGAAGTTCTTCTTCCACCTCTCTCTCCATCACCTTTCTCTTCAGAGCTTCTCTTTTCTCAAAGACTTTCTTTCCCCGAGCCAAGGCAATCTCCACTTTTATTTTGCCGCGCTTATTATACAACTTTAGAGGGATAATCGTCAAGTTTGCAGCGGAAGTTTTGCTTGACAGATAAATAATTTCTTTAGCATGCAGCAGTAACTTCCGGCTCCGGCGAGGGTCATAACCGGGGGACTCCTTTTGATAAGGAGCAATATAAGCGTTGGTTAAATAAGCCTCTCGATCGGTAATTCGAACAAAACTATCCGCCAAAGAAGCGCTCCCGGCTCTTAAGGACTTCACCTCCCCACCACTTAAGACAACCCCAGCCTCAAAAGTTTGAAGAACTGAATAATCGTGGTGGGCTTTTTTATTAACAATCTTAATCTCTTTACTCATACCTTAAGTCAACACTATACACCTTTGGCCCGGCAACCACAAATAGCTTTTGACGCGTCTCATCAGCGGCCAGATCAGCCGCGGACGAAAACTTCTCCGAAACATACTGGCCGACAAAGTTGCCACTTTTACTAATCACCACCACCCGCTGATTACCCTTATCTAAAATGTAGAGATTTGCCAGATTCTCACCGGTGTAAATTTTCGTCGGGTTTTTAAAGTTCCCCTCCAAACCGGCAACCCTAAAATCTTCTCGCTGACCTTGGTTAAATTTAAACAAGCCCCCATCAGAGGTTAATACCCAGATGGACCCATCAATGGCTAGGCTAACCGCCTTGGATAAATCAACTTTTTCTTTATCGGAAAAATAATTTCTGCCCGCGCTATAGCCGTCATCCGTGGGCAGATATTTCCAAATGGCATTTCCTCCTGTATCCAGTAAGTAAAGATTCTTATGGTAAGCTTCCAAATCAACGATATTTTGCCACTCGGAACTGAAATCAACGATCGGATAAGCGGAATTTGTATTAAGATTATACCGAATCAGACCTGAAGAGCCGCTGAAAATATAAAGATACTGCTCATAGCTGGTCAGAAAAAACGGTTGAGGAAGAGTCGAGGAACTTTCTGTTAGCACTTTTGCTTCTTTTGAAGAAAAATCAAGTGAGTACAAGGCTGGGGGGTCTTTACTTAAAACCGCTAGCTTTTGGCCGGTAAGGCTTAATCCATCCCCTTTCGCCCGGGGGTGAAAATCACTAAGATCATACACGAGAGGAGGATCAGAAATTTGGTGAGCTTGTCTTCCTTGCGTAAAAACCTGGGCCGCTAAAGATTCTAAAGTTTCCGCTCGTTGATCATCCACCTTTAGCTCTTTGGCTTTACCTAAACTTAATTTAACATCCTCGAGTAAACTTTTCGCCCGAAGTGGATTTAGGGTGCGCAGTAAAACCGCTTCTTCATATTTGCTTTGAGCCAGGCTCATTAAAGACTCGAACTTTTTCTTTTTTTCCGCCAAATTTTGCTCTCGAAGCGTCCAGGCAACGCTTCCCGCTAAGATTAGCCCTAAAACTAAGGTTAACAGAAGAACTCTATGTTTCTTTAGTCTTGTTGAGAAAACGAATCTGCCCAACCTGCCCAAGCCTTGGCGAGGAAGCAGTCCAGTCAAAGGGCTTTCCGCTAACCAATGGCTAAAGCGATTTTTCCACTTCTTTAGCAAAGGAGAAGAAAAAACCTCCTTCTTCCGGAAAAAATTGTCTGTTTCAGCGAAAGACTTTCTTACCCTTAGATAACTAGTTTTAAGATTAGTGAACAGTATTTTTACTCTGTCGCTGGAAGGCCTTTTTATCATTGGAGACACATCAACATCCGAAGAGTCATAGGTAAAGACAACTTTTCCTTCTTTTTCCGTAACCTTCTCCACTCCCAAACGCACCACTAAGCCTACTAGCCCCCGCTGATCCTTGAGCAAATTCGCAAATTTCTCCCCCACCTCTTCCATAGATTCTTCCGCTAATATTGCTTCGACTGATCGGCTCTGACTTAAAGTTTCTTTAAAGGCTCCGTTAACCAGAAATAGACAATCGTTTTCCTCTAATAACCCCGAAGCGGTTTTCACTGAATCGGGGCTAGACTGGTCAATCAAATGGAGACGACCCTGTCGGTAAACGCCAAAGTAAGATTCGCCCAATTTGGCCATGTAGGCCACGGCGCCCCAAAGCACCACCGCCACCAAGTTAAAATCAATCCCCAAACTCCCCACCGGGGAAGAAGTGGCCAAATCCACCAATCTTTTCCGAGAAACCTCCACCGCTTCCTCTAAAGAACCCAAAACTCCCCCACCAAAGTGGCCATAATATTCTTCCTTTAAAGTGCTTAAAACCAGTTTTCCCGCCGCCTCCGTATCAAAACCCTTCGGAGCCTTTAAATCCACCACGGCAAACAAAAAACCCCGGTTTTTCTTTTCTTCATCAGAAGAGGGGATAACTTGGAAAACTTGGCTCCAAGCCTCAGAAGAAGCCTGGCTGCTAATTTTTTGGGAGAGAGGGACTAAATACTTTTCCATTTGTTAAAGAATAATTAAAACTACCATTAAGACGAAAACTGAGCCAAGTAAATGTAACCAAGCAAAGGTTTTTAATATCGGGGACAAATTTGTTCCCAAGACCGCGCTCATTAAATTCACTTGGCGAACGATAACTAAAGCAAAAAGGATGTAGCCTAAAACAAAGAGGATCAAAATCGGCTTGACCAGAAACTCTATGTTTAGACTATTTAATAAAGACCCGGTTTCAACTTGGTTAAACATGATCTCCTCCCTTTCTGAAAAGAACCCCGCTTACCGACGTCGAACCTTGTTTCTTTTCGATTAACTCGATAATTTTCTTTTGGACAAAGCCTGGATTAGGAACCACCTCAAATTCAAAGTAGTCATTAACTCCGGCGGTTTGAATCAGCACGTCTCCATAATGAAACATTATCTGAGCCACGCCTCCCATTCGATGAGTCACATCTTGGATCTTCTCCAACTGGCATTCGGAAATCTGTTTATAAAAAAGACCGAAAAAGTCCACGTCCACCAGTCTTTTGTCTGTGACGATGTAAACGTTAAAGTACCAAGTCAAAAAGTTTTCCAGTAAAAAGCCAAAGGAAAACAAATACCAGATAAGGAAAGCGGCAATTTGGTAATTGGCCGAAACTTCAATCCCTAATTCCTTGGTTAGATAGTCCCCGGAAACGACTAAGACTAAGGGGAGCAAAAGCATTATCGTCCCAAGAGAAAGCCAACCTAAATTAGTCACCCAGTGCCGCCGCATCAAGTAAAGAACTGTCTCGTTCTTTTCTTGAGTTTCGAAATGAATCCCGACAGGTTTTTCAACGAAAGAAGCCAAAGCACTCATAAAAGCATCTTTATTCTATCACTCTCTCAAAACATCGTAAAGGGAAGTCCAAATCACCAAAGTCCCTAAAGATCTTAGGTTAAACATCGAGCGAAACTTCGCCCCGTCAAAGTCTTTTACTGCGTAATTTGCGCTAGTCACCCGAACAATGTTGGTAAAGCCAGCGCCATCCTGAAACATTTGAATGCTGCTAATCGCCCCTATTTCCTTGATACCTTCCTTGGCCAAGGCCTCCTTCACCGCGGCCATGCTCCAACCGCCTTTGTCCGGCTGGGTCAAATACTGATTATAGGAACTGGCCTTTTCCGAAAGGAGCAACGCGTTAAATATATCTTCTGTCTCCTCTTCAGTCATCCACGCGTTTCCGCGTGGCCCCGCCCCCCAAGCTTTGTGGAACCAAGGTGAGTCGCCGTACTTTGGCCCATCGTAAGCTTCTCCCGGCCAATCGCCAGCCGTGTCTTTGACCCGCTTGGTCCAAGGCCGCTCCCCGCCCCAGACATCGCCGGAAGTGCGGGTGTAACCGCCATCCGTCGAAGAGTACCAGGCGGTAATTGGTTTTCCCTGATAGAGCATAACCATTCCCCGAGTCTCTTCAACCGCCCTTTCCCAATTGCCACCTTTATTGCGGCCCAAGTATACCTGGCAGTTTTGATCGGTACAAATCGGGGTGGGAGTAGCTTTCTCCGTCAAACCGCCGCTACCCCAAGAATAATAGATGTAATTTAAGGCAAAGGTTCGGGCGGCCACCGCCTGAGCCTTCAAGGCTTCCATTCCCCCGCTGTCTCCCCAGGAAGAAGGCATCTCGCCAATTCCTTTCAGATAATCATCTTCCAAAGATATTTCTCCGTACCCAACCACCGGAATAGTCGGGTGAGGCTCAAACTTTTCAAGGCTAATGTTGTCATAATAAGCCTTAAGGATTGTTTGGTAGTCTTGTCCCGCCTTGGCCCGACCGTAAGCCCCATACTGGTTCATCCCCACCCGGTGAGGATACCCGTAAGTGAAAAAAGCATACGCCGGAGAGAATCCGGGAGCCGGCAAAGTTTGCTTGTCTTGTTCGGCGCTCCCCACGGTAATTAGCTCCGAAGTCGCGGCCATTTTTTGGCGGATCAACTCCTGCTGCCGGGCGGTCAAATCCTTAATACTGTTTTGGATGCTAGATAGCTGGCCGCTGAGAGCGTTTTTCTGACTTGAGGCCTCGTTAATTTGCCGTTGAGTCTGATAAGCTTGAGCCTGAAGCTGCTTTTTCAGAGAAGCAATCTTGGCTAGATTTTCTTCTAGACTTTTTTTAATTTCTTCGGTTGACCTTTTATCCTCTTCAAACCGGGCGATTTCCTGATTTAAAGCGGTGATCGTTCTTTTCGCTTCGTTTAACATCGCGTTCTGAAAGGCGAGATTTTGGGCCGATTCGGAAAACTTATCGGAGGAAAGAAGCAGGTCGACTATGCTGGCATGGGAACGTTTGTAATAACTGCGGACGGTGCTGTCACGGAAATCTTGCTGGCGGGCTAGTTTCTCTTGGCGGTCTTTGAGGTTATTTTCCACTTCGGTTAACTTCTCCTTGGTTTCCTTTACTTGGGCGTCGAGTTCGTCAATCTGCTTCTGAGTCGTCCAGATCTGACCGGAGAGATTCTTTAACTTTTTGGTCAGATCCTCTTGTTGTTTCTTCAACTGCTCGATCTTGCTCTGGGTCTGCTGATATTCAGATTGTTTTTGCTGAAGCTGATTCTCGACCTCGTCAAGCTCATCCGCCTTGGCAGGGATCAAAAAAAGGTTAAAAATGAAGATAATTGTGACAAACAAGGCCGCCCTTCTCATCTCGCCTTCATTCTAACTCAAATGGCGGTTAAGAGCAACCCCGTTAGAACTCTGGAGACCAACATTTACGACTAACAGTTTCAACGAAGAACTATTCTTTAGGATGACGCTTCTAAGTCAATGGTTAAACGAGGTAAGTTGACAAACAGGCAGGAAAACAGTAAGATTTGGATAGTTAGTCAGCGAGACAAATGAGGGCCCTGTGAAAAAAACGGTAGTGACAACTTCTTTCTTTTTAGCTTTCTCTTTGTTTTTATTGGTTGTTGGCGCAAGCCCCACGTTGGCTCAATGCGTCCCCACAGAACTTGGCTGTATCCCTACTAACCCTGCCGCTTTTGTTAACTGGGGGCTAAAAATTGCCATCGGCATCGCCGGAGGGGTCGCTTTCCTCCTAATTGTTCTTGGGGCATTTAAGATATTAACCAGTAGCGGAGACCCGAAAGCCCTGCAAGACGGAAAGGATCAAATCACGAGCGCCATTGCCGGGTTATTTATAATTATCTTCTCCGTTCTCATTCTTGAATTCCTTGGTTTTAGAGTGTTACAGCTTCCCGGCTGGGGGATAAGATAATGATGATTTACAACTTAGTTCTTCCCGGAATCGAAGATATTCCCTTCGAAGATATCCTAAACCCAACCAAAATCAAAGATATCGGCGGCTTGGTTTCGCTTCTTCTTCCAATTCTCTTCATTCTTGCCGGAATTGCGTTACTCTTCTACCTAATTGCGGGAGGACTAAAGTTTATCACCTCAACCGGAGATCCAAAGGCCATTCAAAGCGCTAAAAATACGATTGTTTACGCCTTGGTTGGCTTCTTTGTGGTCTTTTCAAGTTTTTTTGTGCTTAAAATCGTTAGTACAATTTTTAATTTAGGCTTTTGAGAGTTTTTTATGAAAGTGATTTCTTTTTTAATCCTTAGTCTCATCTTCTTAGTAGTTGCCTCATCCCCTTTTCAGTGGGGCAGTTACTCCTTAATTTCCTCCGCTCACGCGACAGTCGATATCAGCCAGATCTTTACTTTCGGTGGCCGGGCAATCGGTTCGTTGTTCGGAAACCTTGGTGATTTTGTTACCCTTCTCATACGGGCGGTTTTTGCCGGAGTAGGACTGATCTTCCTCGCCTACTTCTTGTTAGGGGGGTTCAAATATATCACTTCCGCTGGAGACCCCAAAGCGGCAAAAGCGGCCAGAGACACCTTAACAAACGCCGCCCTGGGCCTTATAATAGTTATTGGCAGCGTCTTTGTTGTGAGAATAGTTCAAGTAATCACTGGCGTTAGAATATTTTAATTATTGGAGAAACTTATGTCGCCCGAAGATGTCATCGGATTAATAACCTTTAATTACCTCGGAAATTTTGGCGGGCCAGGAGGATTAGCCGCTTTTATCGGCACTTTATGGACCACCGTCATCATCGTCGCCGGGCTGGCTTTCCTGGTCTACTTCCTCGTTGGAGGGTTGCAGTGGTTAACCAGCGGTGGGGACAAAATCGCCCTTGAAAGCGCTCGGGGAAAAATCACCAACGCTTTAATCGGTTTAGTCATTATCGTCTCAAGTTTTGCGGTTATTAAGATCGTTGAGGTGGTTCTCGGAATTGACATAACGGATCTTAACTGGCCAACACCTTTTTAAGTTAGGCTTATTATATGATTAGTTATTCAGAAAAGTTAAAGATTAAATTTATTAAAGTAATCTTAAAACTGCAGGTTTTGTTAAGTCTGCTCATCCTCTTCCTAAGCTCAACTGTTGTAAAGCCGGCTCGGGGGGCAAATGACCCAGGAACAGGAGCCGCTGGTCACCCCAATCTACTAGTTTTTGGAGATATTGCCAACTGGGTCATCGCGCCTTTCCGGGACATAGGACAAGTAATCACCAGCCTTCTACAAGCCGCTATCTTTGTTGGTGGTTTACTCTTCTTTATCTTCTTTCTTATTGGCGGTTTGCAGTGGATTACCAGCGGTGGAGATAAAGAAGCGGTTACCGCGGCGAGAAACAAAATCGTTAACGCCCTAATCGGCCTGGTCATCCTGGTAGGAGCTTTTTCCGTGATAAAGATCATCGAAGTTATCTTTGGGGTTTGTATAATCTCCGGGTGTAAAATCCCCGGACCGACTCCTTAAGAAAGGGGGTGTGACTATGAGAATCGACCCGCTTAACCCGAATTTGTTTTCTTTCACTAATCTTGGACAGCTACTGTCCGTCTTGTTGCAGGCGGCAATTATTTTCGGCGGGATATTCTTCTTTATTTTTCTGATTATCGGAGGGCTTCAGTGGGTTACAAGCGGTGGGGATAAAGAAGCCGTCGCTTCGGCAAGAAACAAAATTACGAGTGGGCTTGTCGGCCTCATCATCCTTGTTGGTGCTTTCGCTGTTATTAAGATAGTTGAAACTTTATTCGGAGTTTGTATAATCTCCGGCTGTGAAGTTCCTAGACCGACTTCTTAAGAAAGGGGGTGAACCATGAAACTACCAGCATATTTCAAACCGGCAGTTGCGGCAATTTCAACGCTTTATTTAACCGTTTTTAGCGCCACGATTACCTTGGCCCAAAGCGTTCAGTCAGTTCCAAAAACGGCCACGCCATTTCCCGAACTGGGCCAACTAATCGCCAACGTCGTCGCCATCGTCATTTTCTTGGCGGCCCTGCTTGTTTTTATCTTCCTGCTCATCGGGGGGCTGCAATGGATCACCAGCGGTGGGGATAAAGCGGCCGCCCAGGCGGCTAGGGATCGGATCACTTCGGCTTTAGTGGGTTTGGTTATTGTCGTCGCCGCTTTCGCCTTGATGCTAATTATCGAAAGAGTCTTTGGGGTTAGCGTTCTAGGCGGGTTCAACCCCCCAACCGCACCAAACACCGTCGGTAGGCCTGGTTGATAACTAAAGCAACTTAAACTAAAAACGTTGACGAAAAGTTCGCCTTCAAGGGCGAACTTTTCTTTTACCAGTCAAGAAATCACCCGCGTAAGAAAAGTGTGTGCGTTTTAAAGCCTTGCCTCAAAAAACTCGAATGCAAAAACAACTAACGTCATTTCGAGCGAAAAGAGATGACGAAAGTAAAATGATAAGGATAAGTAGGTTAGACTAGGATCGTTGTTGACTAGCTAAATCTTAGTTGTTATGATGAGGTGTCTAAAATTATATCGCCCCAACTCTAGCTTTTAGTCTGCGTTTCATTAGAAAGGAGCGGGCGAGTGAAGATTAGCTTTATTTTCCAGAAATTATTTTCCGGTTTTATCTTTGCCTTCGGCTGGCTAGCCAGTAATGTTAGTCCCGTTTTGGCTCAGGATGACGGAGTGGTCGACCCAGTCCCGCGAACCGCCACCCCCTTCCCCGATCTCGCCCAGCTAATCGCCAACGTCATCGCCATCGTCATTTTCTTAGCGGCCCTGCTTGTCTTCATCTTTCTACTCATCGGTGGATTGCAATGGATCTTAAGCGGCGGAGATAAAGCGGCCGCCCAGGCGGCTAGGGATCGGATCACTTCGGCTTTAGTGGGATTGGTTATCATCGTCGCCGCTTTCGCCTTGATGCTGATTATCGAAAGAGTCTTTGGGGTTAGCGTCTTAAGCGGCTTTACTCCCCCCACCGCCCCCAATACTGTCGGAAGACCGGGCTAACTTCTCACCAGTTAAAAATTCTCGTTTAGGCTAACCCCGATTAATCAGAATAAAACGGGATTTGATCGGGGTTAATCCCAAACCAAAGCCATGGTCGCCAATAAGTGTCCGGAACGGTCAGGGCGGTCAAAACCGGGTAAAGGTAAATAAAGGCCGCCGCCACCGCCGCTAAGTAAAAAATCACGTCCCATCTTTTCACTCTGTTTTGCCAGTGAGGATATAAGAAGTAAGCCACGCCTAGGCAAAGTAACGGAATGGCCGAAAGAAGATAGTAAATAAATTGATACCGGGAAACGAAAAACCAAGGCAAGTAAAGGGAGAGAAAAGTAATCAGCAAGAAACTAAATTCTTTGTTTCTTCTTCTGAGCGCCTTAACCCCCGACCAAAACATCACGAAAAGCCCCAGCCAAAAAATCAGTGGGTGGCTAAGCATGATTATTTGCTGCATTCTCCCCCCACCTAAATCTTGGTGGTAGTAACCCATTGGAGGATCTAAAAACCAAAGCCAGGGATGAATCACCAGGTTCTCAGACCACGTCAATGGTTTATCCTCGAAGGCCAGCTCGTTTATCCCTTGATGATAACCGATCATTTTCTGGTGTAAAGACACCAAATCAGCTAATGAATGTTGAGCAAGATAGGGCGCGTAAGAAGCCAGATAAACCGCCAAAGTCAGGGAAACAATGACTAAAAAGTGGAAAAGGCGTTGCCGGAACGGCTTGGGGTGAAACAAAAGAAACAAAACCCCAATCGCCAAAAAGACCAAAACCGCCGACCATTTCACCGCCAGGGCCAGCCCTAAGAAAATCCCGACCAAAACAGCTTCCTTCAAAAAGTAATTTTCCAAATACCGCCAGAGAAAATATAGTGCGGCGAGAATAAAAACAGCCAAAAATATCTCCAGCAAGGCGATTCGGGAATGGACAAACCACATAAAATCAAGGCTTAGAAAAAGGGCGGCTAAAAGAGAAGTCCAAGTCCTCCCAGGGCGAGCGGCAAACATCCTTCGAGCCAGTAAATAAGTCAGAATTACTCCGGCTGTCCCGAAAACCGCCGAAGCTACCCGCCAGCCCCAAGGGTTATCCCCCAGAAGAGCTATCCCCGCCCCGATTAAGAGTTTCCCTAGTAAAGGATGCTCAAAATTCGTGGAGAAATTCCCCTGAAGGTAGTCTCTGGCCGCCGGCACGTAAGCGGCCAGCTCGTCAAAATAAGTCTCGGGAGGCTGATCCAGACGAAACAGCCTTAGCCCAAGGTTGAATACCGCTAAAATAACGATAAGAAAGACACTGCTCTTTAAAGAAACTTTTAGCATTTGTTGCTACCTACTTTCCCACTTTATTATTTTACCTCGCCCGGCGCCAAAATTCTATTCTAGTCCATTTGACAGCTTGCTTGAATTTGGGTATATTTAAGAAAAGGGGGCTTAAGTGCTAGTCAAAAAACTTACTCTCATCCAAATTTTAACTGTTTTGGCGTTCCTTATTTTCCTGCTTTTCATGCTAGCCCACCCCACCTTCGCCCAACTCGATTTTAGCAACAGAAATACTCCTGACGTCCCCCCAAGACTTAAGGACCTCGAAGTGATTTTTCAAAACATCATCCGGGTTATTTCTATTTTGGCTGGCTTAACCTTACTTTTCATGTTTATTGCTGGGGGGTTTAAGTTTCTCACTTCCGAGGGAGATCCCAAGGCACTAGATGCGGCAAAGGGAACCCTAACCTACGCGATTATCGGTTTGGCGGGAATAATTTCGGCATATTTTATTATCCAAATCATCAGTGGAATCACCGGATTAAGATTACTAGATTTTTGTATTCCGTCACCGGGATTTCCTCCTTGTCCTTAAGTTTTATGTTTAACAGACTGCCTATTTTATTAATTTTTTACTTAATAGCCCTATTTACTCTCTCTTCCCCAGCTTTTTCCTGGGAGGTTGGCGAGACTTTTCAAGTAAAGCGTTCTATCTTTGATCCTAATCAGGAAAATCTCAAGCTTGAAGTAACCGGCGAGGATTCCACTCAGTACGATGATTTAAAGAGCCAAACGAACTTCAAAGTAAACGACGCCTTTCCTAAGCTTACCATGCCTAAGGATCAAGTCCAAGCAATGGAGGAGGGTAAAAGAATCCTTCCTCCTTCCAACCCCACTCCAAGTTCAGAGTACAATCCCGATATCGCCTTTCCTCAAAAACCAACCCAAATGCAGATTCAAATGAAAGAGTGCGGCTACAGAACCACCGGGGAAATTAAAGCCAATCTTCCAGATTGGGAATATCAGGAGTACTTAGCCAACCGGCGTTTTACGGAAATGTTTTCCAAGGCAAACATCAATCCTAATTGGGACGGCACTCCTTATACCGCTCCTCAAAACAAAGCCGGCTCGTGCGATGAACTGGTTAGCGCTCTGGGTAACCCCAATCTTGACGGTGGCGCAGAGGGAGGGGTTAATCTTTCCAATTTCCAAACAGGATTAAGCGAAATAATTCGAAGGGTCGGAAGAATTTGGGATGAGTTTGAAAAGAAATGGAATGAACTCTTGGGCCGAGTCGGCTGGACCGTGGAAGTTCCTGTTCAACCAATTGTTTCTCTAGGAAACGAAATTGGTTCCATCCCCGAATTAAGCTACGCCACTGGTAATAGGAGTAAAAAACTGGGTCAAAAAGGTACCGTGCTCGCCGCAGTTGAAGGCAGCGGGGGAAACGAAACGGATCCGGATTGGAGCGATCCTTATATGAGAATCTTTTTCACTCCAGACATGGAAACTAAATACGAAGGAAACATTCAAAAAATTTGGACTGGAGAACCTCTTCACGCCAAAGCTCAAGTGGATTATAAAGTGGACGGGGCCCCCGACCAAAAAGATAATCCAACGGAAGTTCGCGGCCAAGCGGGAACAAAGCTAGCCTGGAATTGGACTCAGTGCTCTCTGTCCTTTCCTAACGAAGGTTGTGTCGTTTCTACGGAAGGTGGTTCAGGCGGCTCGGCCGGAAGAACATACATTGATATCAAGTCAACCACCCTTAAAGAAATCTTTAAAGAAGCGGCCGAAAAGATAGGAGTGCCGGTGGCGATGCTTAAGGCTATTGCCCGAATCGAGGCTGGCCGAGTTTTTGGTTACTCTGATCAGGAAGTCAGCAATTTCAGCACCTATGGTTGGTGGCTAGGCTTAACTTCTGAGGCGCCAACTTTAAACGGAAACGACCCCCTTATCATTCGAGGCTTAGGCTACAACACCTGTAAATACCGCAACGATTGTTTCTCGGGAGCGGACGTCAGAGGAGTAATGCAGTTTGAGATAAACACTTGGCGGGGAATCGAAAGGCAGATTGACTTCGGCCACCAGGCCGATCGGCGGGTCATTCCCGACGCCGTCGTCGGCGCGGCGAAGCTAATCAAAAACCACGCCTTAGCAAAAGGGGAAACAAGCGCCTCCGGATGGTCCGAAGAAGTAGTTAAATACGTCGCCGGAAGGTACTGCGGCAACCCCAAGTCTTCCGCTTGCGGCGGCAACTACGATAATGTTGTCTGGGCGTACTATCAGCAGTTTTTGAGGGAAGAATAAGTTATGTCAGAAAAACAAAAACGCTTTGTCTTCATTGGACTCGGGCTTATAGGGTTAGTGGTGGTTTTCCTTTTAATTGTTTCCTTCCTCCCAAAAAGGCCAACTGTAGTTAGCACTCAACCTTCTTCCGGAAGTCAAAACTTCAGCCCAAATAAATCTATAATTATAAACTTTGACCAAAGCGTTGAACCTGATAAACTTACTTATCAACTCAGGCCTCAGGTCCAGTTAGCAGGCACCCTTTCCTCCAACCGAAAAAGTCTCTACCTTCAACCGGAAAAGGAGTTTTCTCTAAACACTACTTACCTACTAGAAATACTTTACGAGGGAAAGAGTCTTTACAAGTTAAGCTTCCAGACAATTAAAACTCTCGTTGATCAAAAAGCAGATCTCACAAAAGTTAAAAACAATCTTATCTCGAAAATGCCGCTTGACAAAAGTAACTACAGTATCGAGTACCTCGACGCCACCGATCAATTTGTTATCACAATTAAAGACAGCCCGGTTGAAAAAAATAAAGAGGAAGCAGCCAAGTGGATAAAAAGCCAGGGACTATCAAATTTAGAAAGTCTTAATATTCTTTGGATAACCGAAAAGTGGCTGGCTGAGTAAAAACGGCTTTACTCTACGTAAAATGGGGCCTGGTTAGCGTTGCCGAAATCAACGGTAAAGGGACCGCTTCTTGGCCGAAGCCTTGCAGGCTGAATAATCTTCGTCGGACCGGTAAAGGGAAATTCCAGCATCTCTCCGTTTGGATCGTCATACCCGGGGTCGTGGATAATCAAAGATCTGGCGTTCTTGCCATCATAGCCAATTATCCCCACCACCACCATGTAGTGCCCAACACTGCCGTTGTAATTAGTCACGTTTAAGATAACCGGGTGGCCCGCCTTCAAAGCTTTATATATTCCGGTGGCCGACCTTTCCAAAGATACCGCCTTTTTCCCAAAAACGGCCGCTCCTTTAGTCAAGTTATACGTCTGATCTCCTTGAATGTAAACATCGCTGGGCAATTTCTTGATCACCGACCATAAAGTCTCCGTCCCTGGAACGGTTAAATATTGAAGAGCCATGGTTAAGGAAGCGGGACCACAGGCGGACCACCAGATCTTTTTCACCACCTCCGGGTCTTCATTAAGCAAGCTGTAATATTCATGAACGTAAGGAACGTTGGGTAAGATCACTGTCGGCCCAGCATTTATCACCCAGGTCGTTTGGGCGGAAACATTCTTTTTAACCGGACCTTCTTCATATTCACCCTCTACCCTCGCTTTATTAATTATGGTTCCTTTCTCATCAACACCTTTTGTTGTTTTGACCTCAATATTAAATTTATAATCTCCCAGTAAAGTGCCGATCTTAAAGCACATTTCCTTTATCGTATTTGCCTTTCCGCAGCTAGGTAAGGAAGGAAGACGATACGTCTTCGGGTCCGTGTTTATCAATCCCTGATCCACCCCTTCTTCAAAAAGGTCATACACTTTGACATTATTTAGTTTATACGCCCCCCGAGGTTTGATTGTAATTGTGTAAACAATCGTTTTTTCTCCCCTAACCTCATTAGCCACTTTTCCATCTACCGTCGCGGACTTACTAATCGCCACGTAGTGGGAAGCGCTGACGTAATCCGAAACGCCCCCAAAATCCCGAAAAGCCCCCATCACCAAAAGCAGTATCAGAATTACCAGCATAATTAATAAAACTACGAAGCATCCAACCCAGCCAAGAAGAGCGATTAAACCTCCAATAGCCCCGGCGGTGGCGTGAGCGGCTCCTGAGGCCAAAGCGGGCAAAGCTCTGGCCGCTAACTTGGCCATTCCCTTAGCCGCCATGTTAGCCGCCTTCGCCACTCCTTCTTTAGCCAAGCTGCTCGTCCCCTGGCCAATTTTTCCGCTAATCTGGCTGCTCAGGCTAGAAAAAACTTGTTTTCCAAAAGGAACTAGTCTAGAGGCGTTTTGGGAAATAAATATTTGAGCCCGGCTGTAAAGGTTTTGAACGGCGGAAGAAATCCGCCGGTAAATCTTACCCAAAGCTTCTCTTAAGAAGCTTCTTCTCCCCCCCTCTTTCGCTCGGGGGGGGCCGCTCCCGTCGCCAGACTGAGAGGGTTGATCTGAACCCTGATTACTTTCTTCTTGCTTTAAATATTCTTGATATTCTTCGTATAAGCTTTGCTTCTTTTCTTCCTTCTTCAATCTTGCTTGCTCTTCTTCCAATGCTTTTCTTTCTTCTTCTAATCTTCGCTCTTCCTCCGCCTTCTCCTTTTCCTGCTGTTTTTTTTCTTTGCCTTCTTTTTCCTTTTCTTTTTCCTCAGAGTCACCCCCGCCTAAATTGAACTTAGATCCCTTTTCAGGAAGAATCTTTTTCTTCGGCCCTCTTATTTCTCCACCGACTTTAGAGACCAAACTCCTAAGAGGATTAGCCAAAAATCCCAACAAGCTAAAAATTGATCGGCTGGGTGGTTTTCCGGAAGAGCCGTATCGATAAATTTCCCCCATAGGCAGCCTACCAACAAGGACAAACAGCCAACAGATGGCTAACAATGACGTATATAAAAGTGATAATTGAAACTATTGCCATAAACAGCCAGTTTAGAATTAGGCTTAAGACTCTCGCTAAAAGCGAGAAGGTTTTATTTTTCCGAACCCTCTTTTTTGCCGTCACCTTAGAAAGAGTATATAATGAAATTTAGTTGACAATCAATCGTCACTTTGCTAAGCTGAGGGTAAGATGAAAACTGTCCGATTTTTGCACTTTTTTGGGATAAAGGCCGTAAAGGCCTTAATAGTATTTCTCCTTGTTTTTTCCGTCCTCAACGTTATCTTTACCCCAGAGGCCTTTGCTCAGAAAGAAGACTATCCAGAGGCTTATCAGCCGAAAACAAGCCTAGAACCAAATTACTTAACGGCTTCGGCGACAAACTCACCAACAATCCAACTCGCGCCCGCTTACCAGGATTATCAAAACAACTTCCTTCCGAACAAACCTGAAGATTCTTACCGGACCCAACAGGCGATTTGGCCTATTGAGCAAGTTCAAAGCGGGGTAAATGATCTGGGTAAAGCCTTAAGTGAATTTAAAGACGCTCTTGATCCAAACAAAATGGGCCAAAACATTCTTCGCTGGATCACCCAAGCGATTGAAGGAATCTTTCGAATGCTGGCTGCCGCTTTTGCCGGAGAAGATAATATCACGAAAGTAATTGCCGCGATAGAACTTTCGAATAATCCCCAGGCTTATCTCACCCCCGAGAAACGTCAAGAACTCCAGGAAGTCTTTAACAGACAGGAGCCTTCCGGGATAATCGCTCTTACCAGCTACGCCATTGACAAAAGCACCGGCGCCGTCCCCCAAATGATTAACAATCAGGAATACTTAGCCTACGTTAACCCGTTTAAGGTCAAAGAAGCGTACGCCCAAACCGGCCGAGATAAGCTAAGTAACTCTATCCTAGACCTGTGGACTACCCTCAGAAACATCTCCTATGCCTTTCTGGTGTTGGTCTTAGTCATCATTGGCTTTATGATCATGCTTAGGGCCAAAGTCGATCCCCGAACGACGGTTGGGATGGTCAATTCCCTTCCCCGCGTCGTGGTAGCCTTAATCTTGATTACCTTTAGCTTCCCGATTGGCGCTTTGTTTATTGATCTTATCCAAGTGCTTCTTAACCTTGTTGGCTGCAGCACTGATCTTTATTGTTTAAACGGAGTTCAATACAATCCCAATATTTTTATGGATATGTCAAGGGGGATAATCACCTCAGGATTACAAGCGGCTTTTCAAGTTCCCGTTCCCGGGGGGATTGGGATTCTAGTCTATATAGTTGTTCTTGTTATGTTTTTATTAATCGTTTTCGTCACCGTCGTTCGAGTGGGCCTCGCTTTCCTGACTGAGTGGGTGACTCTTTTCCTGACCATCCTATTTAGCCCGCTCCTCCTGCTAGGCGTGGCCATCCCGGGCGGCCCTTCGGTCAAGGGGTGGATCAAGCGGCTGCTCTCGCCTGTTCTTTGTATCGTGGCCATGTATACCGTCATTGCGATCGCTTTAAGAATCTCCCATAGCGCTGATGTAAACAATTTAGGCCACTTAGCTAGCACTCAAGGCTTGGGTATCAATTTTCCTACCTGGAGAAGCAACCCGATTATTCCTGATTATATTGGAGCATTTAACTCTCTCGCCGCCTTGGGTATTCTTCTATTCACCCCCGCCGTTTGTACCAATATTAAGAAGGCCTTAGACGTGATGATGTCTGATCAAGGAGCGATTGACCCAATGTCGATGCAACGAGAGGCTGGAAAAGTTAGAGGAACTGCAGGGAACTACATTCAGGTTAAAGGAGGGGCACTTCCAGGACGATTTGGTGCTGCGGCAGGTTGGCTAGGGAAAGCGTTAAAGATAGGTACTTAGTTTAAAAAAGTAATTTTTATGCTACAGAAAAGGAAAAGGAGAACGTTTTAAAACGTTCTCCTTTTGGTTTGTCGTTGATTCCCTCCCTAACTTGGATTCTAAAATGGCGAGAGGCGCTTCACCCATCCCATAAGAGTGATCTTCGTGGGGGCTTTGATTGCCTTCTTGTAAACCTCGTGAACAGACGAACGCATCGTGACGCCTCCTTTGCTGTCCTCTCGGCTAACCGGTAGGCCACCTTCCTTTTGGAAAACATCGAGGACGCCCATAACCCCTAGCGCCATGAAGATATCTACTTGATTCATGGGGTCATAGTCCCTATCCTCAAACTCCTTTCCTTCCTTGTTCGGGCTGAGCAGCCCCGTCGCGATACCATAATTCGTTGCCCTAGACAGAAGAGCTGATCTCACTTGGGCAACTAGTTTCTCGTCCCAGCGGGGGTGATCCTTCGTATAGTTCAATAGCCGCTCAACATCGGCAAACCCAGCGGCCGTGTCTCCCCACTTGTTCAACCCTACCAGGAACAGCATCGCGGCAAGATTGGCATCTTCCTTTTCAGTTCCCCTTGTGTCGATACCAACCCCGAAGTCGCTCATGTAGAGCGAAACCGCGTTACTGCCGCTAAGGGCCCGCGCTCCTCCCTCTTCCGTCAACCTCACTAACCGTCTCACTGTCTCCGCGTCCACCTTCGAGAGAAGGAGAGACCGGAGCCTTTTGAAGTTAGGCAAGTCGACGATGTGCCGGCGGTAGCGAAGGAGAAACTCTCCTGTGTCAGATGTAGTCCGCGTAAGCGGCTCGTTTACTTCGGCGGGAAGATTTCCACCGGGAGCGACTTCTCTTCGGTAGAAGCCGAGGTTCTCGTCCCAGAGAAGTTTTTCCACCTCCGGCCTTTTGAGAGCCCTCGCCTCCAACTTCCGCTCCAGCTCTTCCATGACATACCAGAGCCAACAGTCCAGGAAAGTACTGGTCATGGAATCAGCCACAATCAGGTTGATATATTTATGCGGCTTTTCCACGACATAGTCGCCCCCACCATTGGCCACGTCGCCCCTCACCCGCTCTTTTTGCCTGGTTATTGGGTTTTCCTCAACGATTTCCGGATAAATAGGGTAAGCCTCTCCCCCGAAGTGGCGCCAAACCCTCCAAGGAATCTTTGGTCCTTGTGGGCTCTCTCGGCCAACCAGCTTGAGGAAAGCTTCTGACTCAAGAGAGAACTCGTTCAGATCCATCAGCCGGATCGGGTTATCCCGAAGAAACTTGAGATGTTCATCGAGAGTCACCGTCCGAACATCTCTTTTTTCCTCCCAAGCTTTCCGAAGTTTGAGGAGATCCCATATTCCCCCGCTGTCCTCCGCATCTGTTCCAACCGCTCTTTCCAGTTTGAAAAGCTTAAAGAGCTGCCTGGCAACAAGGCGGGATTTGATGTTCGTCCCGTCCCACCAGTCGCCGGCCACAGCGGGGTTGAGATCCGCCCGGATAGACTTGTCAAAGTCCATGATAGCCTTCAGCAACGCCCGGTGGTCATACCGTCCGGCCGCGCTTTTGATGCCAACCATGTTGCTTCGGGCGCCTTTGACCGGACCGGCCACGTCGTTAATCGCTGGATAAGGAACTCCGGCAAAGGTTCGAGTTACTCCCCACCCTTGAGCGTAGGAGTAAGGCCACTTATCCTCCAGCGGCCCGGCAAGATCCTTGAGATCCTTCTGATCCATGAACCGGACCAAGAGGAAAAACAAGTCCCATTCGTGGGGCTGAAAACGATCGCCCATCCGGCGAAGGATTTCTTCACCGATTCTCTTTTCCCGCTCGTAGGGGTCCAAAGCCCCCAAACCCCCGGCAATTTCATCCCGAACCGAACCACCCAGGTTCAGTTCATACAGATCAAGCGCCCGGTCTGGATCGTAGTGAACGCTAGGAACGTCTGGCATTTCCTCTCTCTCCTTTTTGTTTTATAAGGCCGCGCCTTGCGTTGGGAAACTCTTTCAGCAGCAAGGCATGAGCCTTACCGCCAAGGAGAGCTTCCCGGCTCGGCGAGAGGCTTCCACTCAGGAAGCCGAAAACAGACTGCAAGAGAGGTTGCCGTCCATTTTCGACTCCCTGAAAGGGCTTTAAAAATATTAAAGTACCGCGTTTGTCACTACTTCTTTTTCGTTGGAAGCTATTTTAACACAACCTAGCTTCAAAGTCAACCCTATAGGATTAGATTGTCTTTCTAAGAGAGAAGGGGGTGGTGCAAAATCTGTTAAGATTAAGCAACACACCCCCTCCCGGGCTCTCTAGTAAATTAGATCACCCGCTGGCGCTGTAGCGCCCAGACTACCGCGAGAAGGATGACGACGTAGAGCAGATCCATCTGCTCGGGAATACCCCTGGCCAAGAGCCAGTTGCCCCCGTAATAGACGATCGCAATCTGAGCAGCCAGGTTGGCCGTACCCCTTAAAGAGTACCTGAACCGATGAAGCGAAAGAACGTGTTTGACATCCGCAATGCATGCCTCTAGGACCTCAACCAGAACGTCTCGCCAATCAGCTCTCTGCCTCCAACTCGCCATTTCACCAACCTCCTTCTTTTTTCCTGCCGTCTGTTTTGGACGGTCCACCCAAGAAGCGGTGATTTCTTCCCGGGAAATTATCTCTCTAGAGAACGGGATAATTTTCCACTAAGAATTTTCGAACAAAAAAACCAGCGCTATCTCTTCTGACGAGAGTCAGAAGCGTTTGTCGAAGAGATAGGACTCCCGAACAAACTTGCACTGGTTACTAATTAAGCTTGCTTGAATTATCAAAGTACTCGTTTCGAACCTTCATTTTTCATTTTAGGAGCTAAATTATATCATAAACTAGCCTAATTGTCAAATATTATAGGATAACGACGCAATGGTTCAATACCTTCGCAACAATTGCTAACTAAAAAGGTAGGTGTCAAACTTAAGTTGTTAGCACTTAAAGAAAGGACACCTACCATGAGTTA